>NZ_CDXDFU010000001.1:0-9746 GCF_978017985.1 Schwartzia sp. (in: firmicutes)
CCCCAGCTTATCGAGGGTGCTTTGTTTCTTTTCTGACATAAATACCCCTCCTAATTTTTTGAAACCGTCCTTAAACAGGAAAGCCGTATACACGTATCCCCAAAAAGGATACGTGTATACGGCTTCGTTGCACGGTTTATTATTTCATATTGTAACACTTATAATCGGAAATGTCCACCCCTAATGGAAAAAGCTGTAAATGTCTTTCTGTCAAGCACTGATTAATTCTTCATAAAAGAAGGACGGCCTCGTAGGAAGCCGTCCCTTTGCATCATTTCTCATCTTTTTTCTTTATATACTTCTCCGCTTCCTTCTGCGGCATTTCCTCGTAGTGTGAGAACTCTACGCTGAAGGAGCCTCTGCCTCTCGTCTGCGCGCGAAGGTCTGTAGCGTATCTGAACAGTTCCAGCGCAGGTATCTGCGCCTTGATTTCGCTCATGTCGCGTCCGTCGTTTTCCATGCCCATGATCTTGGCGCGGCGCGCATTCAGCTGTCCCATGACCTCTCCCATGAAATACTCAGGCGCGCTTATGCGTACGTTGAATATCGGCTCAAGCAGTACAGGCGACGCTTCGAGAACAGCCTTTTTGATGGCTATTGCCGCGGCAGTCTTGAAGGAGGCCTCCGAGGAATCCACCGTATGATAGGAGCCGTCAGTAAGCTTTACATTCACGTCCACTACAGGATAGCCCGCGATAACGCCCTGAGCCAGTGTTTCCATTGCACCCTTTTCGACGGCAGGAATAAATGTCTTCGGCACTGCACCGCCAACAATCGCGTCGGTAAAGGTGTTTCCCGTTCCCGGCGCAAGGGGCGTAAGCTCAAGGAATACGTGTCCGTACTGACCGTGGCCTCCGCTTTGTTTTTTGTGCTTTCCTTCAGCCGTTGCTTTTTTGCGGATAGTCTCGCGAAGAGGTATAGCAGGCGCGGAGAATACCACGTCCAGCTTTGTCTTGCGTTTTACTCTCTCCTTCAGAATATCTATCTGCACTTCGCCAAGGGCACGGACAAGGATTTCCTTCGTTTCCTTGTTGCGCTCGACAGTGAGTGTCTGGTCGCTTATCTGCTCTTTTTCCAGAGCCGCTACCACCTTTTCTTCGTCCTCTTTTTTCGTGGCATGCGCTGCCATTATAAGCATTGAAAGCGGATAATCAGGAGCCTCATAGCGTATCATAGCGTCCTTGTCGCAGAGCGTATCTCCCGTGCGCGTGTCGGCAAGCTTCGTGGTGCCCACTATATCGCCTGCCATGGCGCGGGACAGCTTTTCTTTACGGCCCGCAATCGTGGTGAAGAATCCGCCGAACCTTTCCACGACGCTGCGTGTCGGGTTCGCCGCGCTCATATCGCCGCTCGCTTCTCCCGACCAAATCCGCAGATAGCTTACGCGCCCGCTTGGCTCCACCACTGTCTTAAATACCTGAGCGGAGAATTCTTCATTTGCACGACGCTCGACTATATCTCCCGTTTTCTGGTCTGTTCCGATTTTTACGGTCTGCGGCTCGGGCATGTATGCGACCATGCCGTTCATGAATTTACGTATGCCGAGCACCATAGCCGCGGAACCGCAGAATACAGGGAACACCTTTCCTGCCGCTACGCCCTCGGTAAGAGCTTTTCCTATATCCTCCTCGGGAATATCCTCGCCGTTGAGGAATTTTTCAAGCAGCGTATCGTCGAAATCTGCAAGGGCCTCAACCAGCGCCTGACGTGCTGCCTCTACGTCTGCAGCCATGTATTCCGGCACTGTCGTATCCAAATGCTCCGCGTCATGGGACATGATTCTTCCGCTCAATGTGAGAAGGTCTATTGTACCCTGGAATGTGCGCCCCTCGCCTATAGGCATCTGCACAGGGACAACGCCTTTGCCGAAACGGACACGGAGCTCTTCCACGACACTCTTGAAATCCGCATGCTCACGGTCCATTTTGTTGATGTAAATCGCACGGGGCATCTGCTGCTGTTCCGCCAGACGCCATACCTTTTCGGTTTCCACCTGTATGCCGTCGGGAGCGGAGATTACGATGAGCGCGTTGTCCGCCGCCAGCATGGCGCCCCTCACTTCGCTGAGGAAGTCGGGATATCCCGGTGTATCAAGAAAATTCAGCTTACAGTCCTGCCACTCCATCGCTGCCAGCTTTGACGTGATGGAAAACCGCCGCGCCGTTTCTTCGGGCTCGGTATCATAAATCGAGGTTCCCTCATCAACACGTCCTACGCGGCTTACCGCGCCCGTCTTGAAGAGGCATGCATCCAGAAGACTCGTCTTGCCGACCTGACCATGTCCCAGTACAACGATGTTCCGAATGTTCTTTCTCGCATATTCCTGCATGCTGATTCCTCCCGTTCGATTATGTAATGATATGTATATTATTCGTGAAATTCTAAGAAATCTCCTGCTTTTATATGCAAATTTAGTAAAAAAGACTGCCGCACACATTGTACGGCAGCCTGCTCACATCACAATATTTTTTTACTGTCCCCCCGCCAGCTTCATGCGCACGATGCGGTGGAGGGATTTATCAAGGCGTTCTGCTGAAATATGTCCTTCCTTTACTGCATTCAGCAGGGCCTGATATGCTTCTTCCATGTGTTCATATTCATGGCATACAAGCACGACATCTGCGCCGGCTTCCACTGCCATGACTGCAGCCGTTCCGAATCCGTATTTGGCTGAAATAGCATCCATTTCAAGGTCGTCCGTGAAAACAACCCCGTCGAATCCGAGCTTCTGCCGGAGAAGTCCTGTTATTACCGCCGGTGAAAGGCTCGCCGGACGTTCACGGTCCACGGCGGAATAGATGACATGCCCCACCATGACAGCGCAGTTTCCTTCGTTTCGTCCCGAAAGCACATTGCGGAAGGGAATCATATCCTCTGATTCAAGCTGTGCCAGCGGAGCATCTACGACAACCGTGCCCTTGTGCGTATCCTCACGTCCTTTTCCGATACCCGGGAAATGCTTCAGCACAAAGGAAAAATGCTCCTGGGTATATCCCGCTGCCGCCGCGTTTCCGAACATGGCGACTCTTGCGGGGTCTTTGCTATAGGAGCGCTCGGGGGCAAGCCCCAAATCAAGCACGGGCGCAAAATTAAGGTTAATTCCGTAGGAACGGAGAGCTTTTGCGGTCTTTACCGCCCACACGCGCGCCGCGGCGGTTTCCTCACCTTTGCCGAGCGCTTCCTGAGACGGCGGCGGTTTTATATGGTCCTCAAATCGTGATACATAGCCGCCCTCCTCATCAATACAGATGAAAAGCGGCAGTCCCGGGTGGTGCGGGTCGAGAGCCTCCTGCGTCTCCTCGTTTTTTCGCATAAGGCTGCTTGTCAGGGCACGCACCTGCTCAGGAGCGCGGAGATTTCTGTCAAAAAGGATAAATCCGCCGAAATGATTTTTTGTTATGAAGCCTGTTGTCTGTTCATCAAGAATAGGCCCCTGCAGGCTTCCGACTATGAGCTGACCTACCTTTTCCTCTACAGGCATGCGCGCTATTATACCGTCAATCTGTTCCGCGCGGCTCATGGGGTGTACATTGGGGCTGGGTCTTACACATCCCGTCAATGCGACAAGCATTCCTATCGCGCCAATCAATATCCAGATTTTATAGTGCCTTAAATTAAAGTTTGACATGGCAGCCCCCTATATTGTCTGAAAATTTACCAGCCTAAAAAAAAGGCCCCAGGATGCGGACCCGGGGTTCGCGGGACAAATTCCCACGTCGATTAGTACGACTTGAATATAACACAAAAAGACATTTGTTGCAAGATAAAAAGAGGCCAAATTCCGCGGTAGTTTTGCGCTCCGCAGATTTAGCCCCAGCTTTTGCTGCCTGTAAAAAACATACATCAGACTCTATACATTTTTCCGTCAAATGTAAGCGCGTCCCTGGTGGAATTTTTCACGGTGTAAAGTGCCCTGTCGGCCTCCTCAAATACCTCGCTGTAGCGGCGGTGTCCTTTGTATGCCTCGGCAGCTCCTATGCTGACCGTAACCCCCGCTTTTTTGCCGTTCGATGTGATGTTGCGTGTTGCCAGCATGAGGTGCTCAATGTCTTTGAGGAACTCCTCCCGCGGCATATTCAGAAGAACTCCCATGAATTCATCTCCGCCAAAACGCCCCAGTGCGGTCGCATCGGGGAAAATTTCCTTCAGAAGGTTCGCGTACGCAACAAGAACTTCATCACCGTACTGATGGCCTTCCGTATCGTTAAGCCCTTTGAAATTATCCAAATCCGTGATGAAGATGATAGCTTTGTCAAAGTTATTCATTTCCGAAAGCGCGATCTTCGCGGCAGCGTGAAATGCGCCCTTGTTCAAGAGTCCCGTCAGCTTATCCGTCTCGGCATCCTGCTTGTAGTAGTCCCTTGCCTTCGTGAGAGAACGGATACGCTCCAAAGCCTCCTTCAAAAGACGGTTCTTTTCGCGGAGCACCGTGTTTTTGGATTTTTCTTCGTTCGCGCGGTATACGAGGAACAGTCCCAATCCCGCAAAGAAAAGTATAATCGCCACAATGAGCGTCACACGAAAGGGATATTTTTGAACCACATACCTAAGCGAAAGCTCAGGCTCTCCGTTTTTCTCGATAATGCGTTCCACCTCTTCAGGAGGAATCCTTAGGAATGCCGTGTTCAAAACAGACTGCAGTATCTGCGAAGCCTGAGGGGATATCCCTATTCCTACAGGAACATTAATCCGTGTCAGCGGAATGATATCTATGTCCGGGCGAAGCGCCGTACTGCTGTAATAATCCAAAAGCTCGTTTGGAACGATGGCACATGCCACCTCATTCATCTCCACCGCCCTCAGGCAGTCCCTCACCATGCTGTACTCCACAATTTCCGCATTCGGGTAGTGGTTTTCCATGAATTCTATGACACCCGGGAAAACTCTGGGGACCGCGATTTTGCCGTAGCCGTTTGCTTCCCAGTCCATTCCCGTGCGCACCACAATGACAAAGGGCTCTTTTCTCAGTGTGTTTGTAAAAGCCGCCCCCTCCGGAACCTTCATATTCTGATACACGGCAAAAATCAGGTCTGCCCTGCCTGCATCCATCAGCTTTAGGGCAGCCTCCTCGTCCTTTGCCTCTATGAATGTAAATTTCAATCCTGTATCGTCCGATACTGCCTTCATAAGGTCTACATAAATGCCCCAGGGCTTTTCCTTTTCATGCGACACGTCAAAGAGAGGCGGCACATAAGGCATAACAACCACCCTAAGAACAGAGGCTGACTTTATGTAGTCAAGCTCCCTCTCCGTATACTTCACAATATGACGCTGCACCGGGTCAAGGTAGTCCTTCTCTATTCCCGTTTCAAAGGAAGGGTTCAGTATCTCGCTGTCGAGAATGGCATTATTTACGCTGTTCAGCAGCTCTTTTTTCTCCGCCACGGTCATAAACTGCTGCCGTACCACATCAATATCAAAAAGCCAGCGCTCGTTTTTGGTGATGTGGCTGCCGTCATCAAGTACAGCGTCAACCCCGCCCTCGCGGAGTGCCTTCATCATCTGCGAAGAATCCCTGTAATACACGGGCTGTACTTCCCAATCGAATTTATTCATTATATAGAGCAGCTTTATATCGTACGCGCCATGCTTCAGCATACCCACACGGCAGCCGCGCATGGTTCTTTTGTCTTCCACATTGAGCGTCGTATTGTCCGCACGGGTATAAAGGGACAAAAGCCCGTAGCAGGCAAAGCCCTCGCTGAAAATAAAGCCGTCCTCACGGGCCGCATCTATTTCTGTCACGGGCACCATGAAATCAATCTCACCCGAACGCAGCATACGCTTGGCGTCCTCAGGAGCGAGCTCATACAAGGAATAACGCCAGTTCGCCTTGCGGGCGATTTCGTCCAGATATGTCTTTGTATATGTTCTGAGCAGCTTTCGGCTTTCTATGGTCTCGGGCACGCTGTTTTTCACAATCCCGATATTCACCTTACGCATTTCCGCGCCTACACTGCCAAAAGACAGCAAAAAAACAGCGAAAAGAAGAACCATGCACACGTACAGTCTGCGCATATGCTTTCCTCCTTCCGCCGAAAAACATTTCTATACATAGGGGGATATACTCTCCCGAAATATAGAATTCGCCGTAAATATTAAATTTCCTGCAAAGCAGATTACAGGCAGCTCAAAAAACATTTCTCCAGACCGTGAACACGGCAAACGCTGCCAGGAGAACCTTCCATATCCACGGGGAAACCTCCGCCCTTCTGCCTGTCTTTATCCAGTGAGCCTCGTCGTACGCGGTTAGAGCCAGAATAAAGGGCCCTGTGACAAAGAGCATCTGATTTGCCGCGAAGGCTCCCGAAATATCCCCTGCAAAAAGCGCAAGAAACATATCAGTAATGCCGCAGCCAGGGCACAGAAAGCCTGTCAGCGCATGAAACGGACACGGAATGCTCAGTCCCGTGAGCTTTATAAACGCAAAATAGGCGAGCCCCAATAAAAGGAGCCCGCCGTATTTTTTCAAAGCGTCTTTCCTGCGCCCTGATTCCATATCTTATCCCTGCGCGGTCGGAAGATTTTCGCCGCGTGCAACAGCCTCGTCGAAATCGTAAAGATCGTTCAGAGTGCTCTGAATCAGCGCCTCACTGACGATAGCAAGACCGAAGAATGCAAACAGCAGATACATGATGCTGTCGTTTCCGTCCACGTAGATGCCGCGGTTGCGCTTCGCCTCTTCCAGAGTTGCTCCCATCTTATAGAGCCAGTAGAAGAAGTAGATACCGCAGGTGACGAAAGTATAAATACATGCCATGCCGCCGGAAGCCGTTGTCTGACGGCCTGCCGCCTCGTGGCACTCGTTGGTCATTGCATACAGCCAGTAGATACCGTAAAGTCCGCATGTGATGATAGAAAATACTACAGCCTTAACAATTCCTCTTTTTTCCCAATGTCCTTCCAATGGTCATATCCTCCTTACTGATCCGGCAGATTTCCGGCAAAATTGGCAAACCGCGTAAATTCCTTATCAAAGTAGAGACGTACCGTGTCGATAGGGCCGTTTCTGTGCTTGGCAACAATGACCTCGGTAACGTTCTGCTGCTCTGTTTCTTTATCGTAGTAATCCTCACGGTAGAGGAACATAACAATATCCGCGTCCTGCTCAAGAGAACCCGACTCACGAAGGTCGGAAAGCATAGGCCGCTTGACCTGACGGGACTCAACGCTTCGCGAAAGCTGCGAAAGCGCTATGACAGGAACCTTCAGCTCTCTTGCCAGCGCCTTCAGGGAACGGGAAATCTCCGAAATCTCCTGCTGACGGTTATCGCTGCCCTTCGAGCCACGGCCCGACATGAGCTGCAGATAGTCGATGACAACGAGAGAAAGTCCGTGCTCTGCCTTGACACGGCGGGCCTTGGAGCGAAGCTCCATTACCGTGATGCCCGGTGTATCGTCGATAAACACAGGAGCATTCGTAAGCCGGTCTGCCGCCGCTATAAGATGTTCCCAGTCCTCGTCATTCAAATCGCCGTTTCTAAGACGCTGAGAATCTATGGCACCCTCGGAGCAGAGCATACGCTGTACAAGCTGCTCCTTGGACATTTCCAGCGAGAAAAAAGCTACAGGCTTGTCCAGATGCACCGCCACATATGAAGCGATGTTCAGGGTGAACGCCGTTTTACCCATGGACGGACGTGCCGCCACGAGAATCAAATCAGAGGGCTGAAAGCCCGAAGTGAGCTTGTCCAAATCCGTGAAGCCCGAAGCAACACCCGTAAGAGCACCCTTGTTGCCGGCGCGGTTCTCTACCTGCTTGAAGGTCTCTATGACAATATCCTTCATAGGGGTAAAATCCGCCGAATTCTCACGGGCCGTAACATCAAGAATACGCTTTTCCGCACGGTCCATGACAGTATCAACGTCGTCACTGTCCTCAAACGCCCAGCCTGTAATCTCCGAGCCCGCGTTTATGAGCTCGCGGAGCTCCGCCTTTTCGCGGACGATCTTCGCATGATAGACCACATTCGCCGCCGTCGGGACAGCATTCGCAAGGGCGGTAACACCGGCTACGCCGCCCGCCTTTTCAAGCATATCCGATTTTTTAAGCTGCTCAGTAACCGTAATCATATCCACGGCGCTGTCGTTCTGAAAAACAGCCATGATGGCCTCAAAAACGACACGGTGCGCGTCACGGTAAAAATCCTCCGGCCGGAGGATTTCCATCGCCTCGATAGCAGCCTCTTTCTTTATGAGCATCGCTCCGAGGACGGCCTGCTCCGCTTCTATACTTTGCGGTGGTACCCGTTCTATCATAACTTCACCTTTTGCTTATTTAATGACTTCAACGCCCATGTACGGCACGAGAGCCTCCGGCACGATGACGGAGCCGTCCTCCTGCTGATAGTTCTCAAGGATAGCGGCCACAGTACGGCCGACCGCAAGTCCGGAACCGTTAAGGGTATGAACAAATTCCGGCTTATCCTTCGGTGTACGGCGGAATTTGATATTTGCACGGCGTGCCTGATAATCAAGGCAGTTGGAGCAGGAGGAAATCTCACGGTAGCAGTTCTGTGCCGGCATCCATACCTCGATATCGTATGTCTTTGCCGATGTGAAGCTCAGATCTCCTGTGCAGAGAGTACCAACGTGATACGGGAGCTTCAGAAGCTGCAGAACTTCCTCTGCGTCATGAATCATGCCCTCAAGCTCGTCCCAGGACTCTTCAGGAAGAGCGAACTTGATAAGCTCTACCTTGTTTAACTGGTGCTGACGGATAAGACCGCGGGTATCGCGGCCTGCGCTTCCTGCCTCAGCACGGAAGCTTGCCGTATATACTGTATAATGCTCAGGCAGCTTTGCGCCGTCGAGGATTTCCTCGCGGTGGAAATTCGTTGCCGGAACCTCAGCCGTCGGAACAAGATACTGGTCCAGTCCCTCGAGCTTGAACATATCCTCGGCGAATTTCGGGAGCTGCCCCGTACCAACCATGGAATCACGGTTTACGATGTAAGGCGCGAGCATTTCCGTATAGCCCTGTTTTGCATGCAGGTCCATCATGAAATTGATGCAGGCACGCTCAAGACGTGCGCCAAGACCTTTGTAGAACGTAAAGCGTGCGCCGGAAACTTTTGCTGCGCGCTCAGCATCGAGAATATCAAGGTCAGAACCGATATCCCAGTGAGCCTTCGGCTCAAAGCTGAACTTCTTCGGCTCGCCCCATTTGCGGATTTCAGGATTCTCCGTATCGTCCTTTCCGATAGGTACATCTTCCTTAGGAATGTTAGGAATATGAAGAAGAATATCCGTAAGATTCGTCTCCACGTCCTTGAGACGTGCGTCAAGCTCCTTGATTTTGTCTCCGACTTCGCGCATTTCAGTGACGAGAGCATCCGCGTTCTCGCCGTTCTTTTTCATTACGCTGATTTCCTTTGAAGCCGTATTGCGCTTATTTTTGAGCGCCTCGACCTCTCCAAGAATCTCGCGGCGTTCTTTCTCAAGCTTCTCAAACTCATCAAGAGAGAGAGGATTGTGACGGTTTTTCAGCATCGTCTTTACAACGTCCAGATTTTCACGGACAAACTTCAAATCCAACATATCATTTAGCCTCCTATCGACGGCCCCAGCCATCGAATTCATTACAAAAGTATTCTTATATTATAATGCCTTTAATCAAAGTTTGCCATAGGCAAACTCTCCTCAGCAGCATTTCATCAAACGAAGTTTGATATAACGCCTTGAATCATGTTTTGCCAACGGCAAAACAATCCTATTATGCGTTTCGTTTCTGTTAAGTAATACTA
>NZ_CDXDFU010000002.1:0-15923 GCF_978017985.1 Schwartzia sp. (in: firmicutes)
AGAAACCATGCGTCGTGTAATCCCTATATCTCCTATTGGCACGTCCCCGAGAGGTGTTTCAGGATTCGGAATCAACGGGCCGATTCCCACCATATCCGCGTCTATACTCTTGAAAAAAAGTATATCCCGTGCCAGAGACTCCACGCTCTGCCCAGGAAGTCCGATGAGGCATCCCGTTCCCACTTCATATCCGAGGTCCTTTATGTCGTTTATGCAGCGGCAGCGCTCATCGAAGGACATCCCCGGGTCAAGCCTTTCATAAAGCTCCCTGTCGGTTGTCTCTATGCGGATGAGAAATCTGTCAGCTCCCGCTTCACGAAAAGCAGCATATTCTTCACGGCTGCGTTCGCCTATTGAAAGGGTGACCGCAACACCCATAGCCTTTATCTGCTTTATTATGGGGACAAGCCGCTCCACTGTGAACCACATATCCTCCCCTGACTGAAGCACCACAGTATGATAGCCGTAGTCCACAGCTTTTTTGGCAAGAGTCAGTATTTCCTCCGGAGAAAGACGATACCGGCGGGCATTTTCATTTTCACGCCTAAGCCCGCAGTACATGCAGTTTCTGCGGCAATAGCTGGAAAACTCAATAAGTCCGCGGAGATGTACCGCATCACCTACGTACTCTTTTCTTACACGGTCAGCAGCCTCCGCCATTTCTTCCTCTGCTTCAGACGCAGAAAGAAGGAGCGTAAGCTCCTCCTCCGTTAATTCATGTGTCATTTCCGCTTTCTTTATAAGGCTATGAAGTTCCATAAGCGCTCCTTTACCATTGAACAGCCCGAAACGTATTTCCCCCGCTCTTTTTTGCCTCATAGAGTGCTTCATCAGCACGCTCCATGAGTGCATTGATTTCACGGGGCATATTGCGCCGTTCCGATGCGACTCCGATACTTACGGTCAGATAATCAGCTACAGGCGAGGTTTCGTGGGCGATATGCTGCTCTGCCAGCGAGTTCAGGATACGCTGCGCAGCCTGTTCTCCATCCTTTTTCGAAAGATTCTCAAGGAATATCGCAAATTCCTCTCCACCATACCTCATAATGCGGGCCGGCAGTCCTTTTACACTGTCCTTAAAAATCCTTGCAACCTTCTTAAGGCAGCGGTCGCCAACAGGATGCCCATAACAATCATTATACTCCTTAAAGTGATCAATATCGACCATAAGAATAGTCATCTGGTTAATATCGCTTCGTTCACCTTCATAAAGATGGCGTAAATAACGCAGATAATATTTTTTATTGTAGACCTGTGTCAGCGCATCAATATCAATGCTCCGCTCCAGAGTCATGTTTTCTTTCTGCAGCTCCGATATTTCACGGGAACGCATGGTATCAAAAAATTTGCGGCACATCTGCTCAAACCGCATGGCAAGATTAGCCGCGTCAATTGACGCAATCGCCTCATCTTCCCTGTGCGCATAGCGGCACGCCGCTTCATAATCCCCTTTCAGCTCTGCCAGATTGGCAAGACTTGCGTAAGCCTCTCTCCGGCACATAGCGCTGCAATGGGAAGATACATCCGCCAGCTTTTTGCAGGCCCTCTCTGCGCCGCCAAGCCGCCCCTGCCTAAGCAGTATAGAAGCCTGCAAAGAATAGAGCATGTAATCAAACTCTGCGACGGGGAAATCGTGACGGCCAAAATCCTCATATATAGCCAGCGCTTTTTCCAGAAGCTCATCTGCCTGCTGAAACTTATCAGTACGCACTATCAGCAGTCTGGCACGAAGATAATGCGCAACCGCGGTAAATTGTCTTCGCTCCTTTTTCCAGAGCCGGGGCAAAAATGTCTCAAGCTCCTGAATCCTGTGATTTGCCGCGGACAATCTTCCAAGATGAAAATTACAGAAAATCAGATTTACCAGTGCGCTTACATGCACGGAATCAGGAAGTCTGTTTGCATCATCCTTCAGAAGCGCGCGGTACAGCTTTGCCGCCTCCGCATATCTTTCCATTGTGAGATATGTGTCAGCAAGACGCTTCATTCCGAGAGCTTCCATGCGTGCCATGCCGTTCACCCGGCAAATCTCTATTCCCTTTGTCAAAAACTGTGCGCCCTTTATGTAATCCTTCAGGATATTTTTATACTGACGGGCTATTTCAAAATGCGCGCGGGCACTCTTTGGTGTACTGCTGCGGCTGCAGTAATGCTCTGCGCGGTGCAGATACTCCATAAGCTCATCTTTATCGCTTACAAGACTCGCAGACTTGCTTACATTTATGTAATGAAGTGCAAGCTCGTCGCGAAGATGCAGCCTTCCAAACTCACGCAATGCAGTCTCCGAATATTTACGGGTCCGTTTTGCATCTCCAAATGCATTCCAGCATTTAGACAGGCAGCAGTTTATCTTTGCCGCGAAAACAGAAAGACCGCACCGCTCTGTTTCTGCGAGAGCTTCCTCAAGGACATCCCTTCCACGCTCAAACTCTCCCAATTTACAGCGTGCAATACCTATTACGTAAAGAAGCCTTGCTCTTTGTACCGGTACCTCCGTGGCAGCGCAGGCATTTTCTGACACCCGGATACACTCCAGAATCTTATCCGGTTCCATGCATTCCTCATCATTTTCTTCCAGATAAGATACCCAGTGCTCCAGTTCAGACGTCTTCATGCCCCCGCCTCCTTTTCGCTGAAGGATACGCAGCATGCACGTCCACGCTCTTTCGCCAGATAAAGAGCCTCGTCCGCGTCACGTATCAGGGAATTAACATCTCCGGACAATCCGCAGTCACAGGATGCAACTCCAAGGCTCATGGTGAGGAACGGGTTTACAGGGTTTGCCTTATGCGGAATTGCACGGTGTCGGAGCGAATCAAGAATATCTTCTGCCGTACTTCTTGCATCTGTTTCATCCGCTCCCGGACGAAGAAGAAGGAACTCCTCTCCGCCATACCGGAAAACCTGCCACCCTTCCGCGCAGTAATCACGCAAAACCCGGCCTACACTGCTCAGGATAACATCTCCCTGAAGATGTCCATAGTGATCGTTGTATGCTTTGAAAAAATCCACATCCGCCATAATACATGCCAAAGGCATTGACTCATGATTGTTATTTTCGAAAATCTGCTCACTTGTGCGAAGCAGAGCCTTGCGGTTGCCAAGCCCTGTGAGTGCATCAAGGTCCGACTGCTCAGAAAGCCGACGGTTTTGTTTCTTAAGCGACAAAATACTTCTCTCCTGCGCATTCCCATCATACATATTCTGCAAAAAAGCCATATACGCTCTATTTCGTGCGCCTGCCAGACGATCATGCAGTCTTATAAATTCCTTATGTGCCAAAAGAGACTCCCTGAACTTATGCTGTTTTTCAAACATCTCCATCTTTTGCTTCCAGAGCCCAACGCGGAATCGCATTGGGTATATAAAGGTCTTAACATCAGGGTCGTCTAGAAGCTCAAGAACCGTATCCACACATTTCACAGCCTCTCCATACTCACCCTGAAGACATAAGTAGCGGGCTTCAATCAAAAGACACAAAATCTTGGAATTAAACATCCCCAAATGAGTAAACTTTTCAAGACATGCTTTTTTTATTTCCTCAAAAAGAATATCTGCATCTGCCCGATACGGCTCATTATAAAACAGCGACAGAAGCTTTGCGCATTTCATGAGAACTGCAATCTGTCCCGCAGCTCCTGCGCCTGTATCTTTATCCCCATACATCTCACGCAAATCTTTGAAACATCTCTTCTGCCAGTTCGGTTCATGCCCGAGGAAAAGATTTATAACTCCTATTTCGGCAAGCAAAAGCGCACTATGGCAGCATATAGTTCCATCCCATGTATCTTCAATCTGCCCGAAGAACTGCGACATGAGCTCATTTACCTGACGTATATCTCCCTGAACAACGTATATCCGTGCAAGGTCGCCGACCATACGGCGGTATTTGCGGGAGGTATAATCTGCCGTTTCATTCCTAATTGCTTCCTGCATACGATAGGTACGCCTAAACCACGCATAATAACGCCGTTGCATGTGCCTGCCTCCTTTTTTCTGAATATTTACTACTATTATAACCAAAAATCCCTATAATATCAAACTTTTTTCCTATAAAAATTTCAACCCGACTGCAACAAAAGTACAGTCGGGTTTTATTTAATTCCAACAAAAAAGGGACGGCTTTTGCCATCCCCTTAGCTCACCTTTTACGGTTGAGGCGAATACACATATTCTACAATACTCTCCATGGGCGACCCTGCCGCGTACGAAGCAACCTTCAGCGGAATCATTGAGCCCCCCTGTTTTTCTTTCGTATCATACCAGGCGTTCAGCGAAGTCAAAATCTGATACGTCCTTTTATTTCTGTCAAAATGGATGCTGTAAACAAAAAGTCGGTTCTCAGCAGCCTTTATAATCTCTACACGCGCATCTACCTCATGGTCCCCGGTAAATTTCAGGCTGTTCATATCCACATAATATCCCGTAGTCCCACGCGCGTCCACAAAGACAAAATCCGCGTCGGATAAATCCAGTGTCTCCGCAAAACATACGGAGCTAAAAAAAATCATTGCTGCGGCAAAAAACGGCACAGCACAAAACAACTTTCTCATTTTCATTCTCCCCTGCGTATCGATACTTTACGATATCGTAATTCTACTATTTATATCGTAATAGTTCAAGTTCTAAACATTTAAGGACTGCTGCTCAGCGCAAAAATATTTCCGTAACGAAAATCTCGAGCCCGATGGCTATGAGTATAATTCCTCCGAAAATCTGCGCTCTCCCCGCCAGCACAATGCCGAACCTTTTTCCGAGGCGAAGTCCCGCTATGCATATCGCAAAAGTTACCGCAGCTATTATAAGCGAGCAGATGAAAGCTGCGAATGCCGTATATTCCGCAATGGTAAAGCCAACGGAAAGAGCATCTATGGAGGTGGCAACTCCCTGCATAAAAAGCACTCCACGGCTCAGCGTTTTTACATCGTTCTCCTCGCCTTCTCCGTACATACCTTCCTTAATCATATGTATTCCTATGAGCAAAAGAAGAAACAGCGCTATCCACGGAATGTACTTTTCGCATGACTGAAAAGTCTTAGCGGCGGTATGAACGCAAACCCAGCCAATCATGGGCATTATAAACTGGAAGCCTGCAAAGGTTCCCGCGATAACGCTCATACGCCCCGCGTGCATTTTCGGGTCATTAAGACCGTTTGCAAGAGATACGGAAAAAGCGTCCATTGCAAGTCCTACACCCAGCAATACACTGTTGATGAGAAAAAAAGCATTTAATTCCACAAACAAACTCCTATATGTAAATTCGAAAATATATTACGCTTCATGCCATGAATTGTCAAGAAACTAAAAGAGAGAAGGCTTTCGCCTTCTCTCGGGATTAATTACTCTTAAGCCATTGCCAGCTCAACACTGACCGCAACAGCAACCGTTGCACCTACCATGGGGTTATTGCCCATTCCGATAAGTCCCATCATGTCAACATGCGCCGGTACTGAGGAGGAGCCTGCGAACTGCGCGTCACCGTGCATGCGTCCCATCGTATCTGTCATGCCGTAGGATGCAGGACCTGCCGCCATGTTGTCGGGATGAAGTGTACGGCCTGTGCCGCCGCCCGATGCGACGGAGAAATATTTTTTCCCGCGCTCAAAGCATTCCTTTTTGTAGCAGCCGGCAACAGGATGCTGGAAGCGTGTCGGATTTGTGGAGTTGCCGGTGATGGAAATATCCACGTCCTCATGCTCCATTACAGCTACACCCTCCTGAACGCTGTCGGCACCATAGCAGCGTATAGCGCTGCGCTCACCGTCGGAGTATTTGATTTCATCAGTGATGTTGAGCTTGCCTGTCTTGTAATCGTACTCGGTACGGACATAGGTGAATCCGTTTACGCGGGAAATAATCTGTGCCGCGTCCTTTCCGAGACCGTTAAGGATAACCTTAAGCGGAGTCTTTCTGACCTTGTTTGCTTTTTTCGCGATACCGATAGCGCCCTCTGCCGCCGCGAAGGATTCGTGCCCCGCAAGGAAAGCGAAGCATTTCGCGTCTTCTCTTAAAAGCATCGCGCCAAGGTTTCCGTGTCCGAGGCCTACCTTTCTGTGGTCCGCAACAGAGCCAGGTACGCAGAATGCCTGCAGCCCCTCTCCGATTGCTTCAGCCGCGTCTGCAGCCTTCTTGCAGCCTTTTTTAATGGCTATTGCCGCGCCGAGCGTGTATGCCCAGCACGCATTTTCAAAGCAGATAGGCTGGATTCCGCGGACTATGCCTGCAACATCAAGTCCTTTGCTCTCGCATATAGCCTTTGCGTCCTCAACCTTTTCCATTCCGTATTTTTTCAGCGTTTCATTGATGTGGTCAATGCGGCGTTCGTATCCTTCAAACAGTGCCATTCTTCTTCCCCCTCACTCTTTCCGCGGATCTACATAACGCGCCGCTTCGTCAAACCGACCGTAATTGCCCGTTGCTTTTTCAAGAGCTTCCTGTGCCGGTGTACCATCTTTTATCATTTCCATCATCTTGCCGAGGCTTACGAACTCATAACCGATGATGCGGTCCTCTTTATCGAGAGCGACACGGGTTACATAGCCTTCTGTAAGCTCCAGATAGCGGGGGCCTTTTTCGAGGGTGCTGTACATTGTGCCTATCTGGCTGCGAAGTCCCTTGCCAAGGTCATCAAGGCCTGCGCCTACAGGAAGTCCATCATCGGAAAATGCTGTCTGCGTACGTCCGTAAACAATCTGCAGGAAGAGCTCGCGCATTGCCGTGTTGATTGCGTCGCATACGAGGTCTGTGTTGAGAGCTTCAAGAATCGTTTTGCCCGTGAGAATTTCAGCTGCCATGGCCGCGGAATGAGTCATTCCCGAGCAGCCGATTGTCTCAATAAGAGCTTCCTGAATAACGCCGTTTTTGACGTTGAGGCTCAGCTTGCAGGCACCCTGCTGCGGAGCACACCAGCCAACACCATGCGTAAGACCGCTGATGTCAGAAACATCTTTGGCCTTGACCCACTGACCCTCTTCCGGAATAGGCGCCGGACCGTGGTTCACTTCTTTCGCAATGCAGGTCATTTCCTGCACCTTCTGTGAATAGTTCATTTTACTCCCTCTCTTTTTCCATAATATTCTACTTTTCAGCCGTCAATCAGGCTTTCCCCTGTCATTTCCTCCGGAATAGGAAGTCCTGCAAGAGTCAGCATAGTCGGTGCAATATCGCAAAGGCGTCCCTCGTGAAGCGTGAGCTTTTGCGTTCCGACAAGAATGAACGGCACGGGATTTGTCGTATGCTGCGTGAACGGTTCTCCGCTCACCGGGTCAACCATTTCCTCGGCGTTTCCGTGGTCGGCGGTGATGCAGAGAATTCCGCCTGCTTTTTTAATGGCTTCCTCCACACGCCCCACACAGGTATCTACTGTTTCGACAGCCTTTACTGCAGCCTCCATAACACCTGTATGTCCTACCATATCACCGTTTGCGTAGTTCAGAATAATAAAATCGTATTTTCCGGAGCCTATTGCTTCAACGACCTTGTCCGTGACTTCAATGGCGCTCATCTCCGGCTTCAGATCGTATGTAGCGACCTTCGGGGACGGCACAAGAATTCTGTCCTCTCCTTTATACGGCTCTTCCACGCCGCCATTAAAGAAGAAGGTAACATGAGCGTATTTTTCCGTCTCAGCTATGCGAAGCTGTGTCATGCCATTTTCCTCAATGATTTCTCCGAGGGTTTTCGTAAGCTTCTGCGGCGGGTATGCAATCCGCACATTAAGCCCTTCCTCGTACTGTGTCATTGTGGCGAATGACGGCTTCAAAAGGTCATCACGTTCAAAACCGTCAAAGCTCCCGTCTGTAAACGCATGTGTAAGCTCTCTTGCACGGTCGGGACGGAAATTAAAGAAAATTACGCTATCCTCGGGGAACATTCCTTCATAATCTCCGATAACCGACGGAACAACAAATTCATCGGTCACATTGTTATCGTACGAATTCTGCACTGCTTCCCCTGCGGTTTCCGCAGGTACGCCGTCCGCGTGGGCAATGGCTTCGTATGCTTTTGAAACGCGCTCCCAGCGCTTATCGCGGTCCATTGCGTAAAAGCGGCCCGAAACCGTAGCAATCTGTCCTGCTCCTATTTCCTTTATTTTTTCCTCAAGCTCCTGTATAAACCCTCCGGCGCTTGAGGGAGCCACGTCGCGACCGTCAAGGAAAGCATGGACGAATACCTTTTTAATCCCTTTTCTCTTTGCAAGCTCAAGCAGCGCATAAAGATGACTGCTATGGCTGTGAACACCGCCCGGCGACACAAGTCCGAAAAGGTGCAGTGCGCCGTCTTTTTTCACCGCATCATCTATCACGGCATGAAATGCTTCATTTTCAAAGAAAGAGCCATCACGGATTGCCCTTGTAATTCGCGTAAGCTCCTGATAAACCACGCGCCCTGCTCCGATATTTGTATGACCGACCTCGGAGTTTCCCATCTGACCGTCCGGGAGCCCTACAGCCTCTCCGGAGCAGCGGAGCTGCGTAATTGGGCATTCCTTTGTAAGACGGTCTATAACAGGCGTCTTTCCGAGCATGACCGCATTGTTTTTATCCTGCGGATTCCCGTTTCCCCAGCCGTCCATAATGATAAGCATCACAGGGGCTGATTTGAGTTTTGCCATAGATTCCCTCCGCTCAACGGTTAAACTTTACTATTTCGCTGAAATCCTTTGCCTTCAGCGCAGCGCCGCCAACAAGCGCGCCGTCCACATCAGGTTTTTCCATAAGCCCTTTAATCGTCTCAGGCTTCACGCTGCCTCCATAGAGAATACGCACGGAATCAGCAGTCTTTTTATCATACAGCTTTGCAATAGTCTTTCTGATATGCTCACAGACCTCCTGGGCCTGGTCGAAGGTCGCCGTCTTGCCTGTTCCGATAGCCCATATAGGCTCATAGGCAATAACAAATTTAGCAACACATTTCGGATTTCTGTCTGCAAGAGCAAGCTTTACCTGTCTTGAAACGTAGCGCTTGTAGGTGCCTTTTTCACGTGTCTCCAGCGGCTCACCCACGCATATAATCGGTGTAATGCCTGCACGGTGCGCAGCTCTGGCCCGCTTATTTACTGTCTCATCTGTCTCACCGAAATACTGACGGCGCTCCGAATGACCGATAATAGCATATTTTACGCCCAGCTCCGCAAGCATTGCGGGAGCGATTTCCCCGGTATACGCGCCGCTTTCTTCCCAATGGACGTTCTGTGCGCCTACAGCTATATTTTTGCCGTGAAGCGCCGTAGTGACCACCGCAAGCGCCGTTGCAGGCGGACAGATAACAATTTCCGTATCCTTAACACTCTTAACGAGAGGGGTAAGCCCGTTAACGAGCTTCATTCCCTCCGCAATAGTGTTGTTCATCTTCCAGTTGCCGGCAATGATTGGTTTACGCATGATGCATCCTCCTCATTTATCCGCAATAGCAGCGATACCCGGCAGCTCCTTACCCTCGAGATATTCGAGCGTTGCGCCGCCGCCCGTGGAAATGTGGCTGATTTTGTCCGAAAGACCTGTTTTCTTAAGTGCCGCGATTGAATCGCCGCCGCCAACTATGCTGACAGCCCCTGCATCGGTTGCCTCTGCAACAGCCGCAGCTACAGCCTCTGTGCCCTTTGCGAAGGCATCAAACTCAAAGACACCCATAGGTCCGTTCCATACAATTGTCTTTGCTCCCTTGAGCGCTTCCTTATAGAGCTTCATTGTTTCAGGACCTGCGTCAAGAGCCTGCCAACCGTCCTCTATTCCGTCAGCGGGAACGACCTTGTTCTTTGCGTCTGCCTTGAAATCATCCGCAACAACAACATCGACAGGCAAAACCATCTTAACTCCCTTTGCAGCAGCCTTTGCGAGAAGCTCCTTTGCCAAATCGTACTTATCCGGCTCAGTGAGGGATTTACCGACAGCCTTGCCCTCAGCCGCAAGGAATGTATTTGCCATTCCACCTCCGATTATGATGGAATCCACCTTTTCAATCATGTTGGAGATAACATTTATTTTATCCGAAACCTTAGCTCCTCCGAGAATCGCAACAAACGGACGCTCCGGAGCCTCAAGAGCCTTTCCGATGAACTGAAGCTCTTTTCCGATAAGGAAGCCTGCGACAGTTTCCTTATACTGAGTGATTCCCTGATTAGAAGCATGACCGCGGTGAGCGCAGCCAAATGCGTCATCTACCACGATATCCGCCAGCTTTGCGAGCTTCTTCGCAAACTCAGGATCATTTTTTTCTTCCTCCGCATGGAAACGGAGATTTTCAAGCAGGAGTACATCACCCGGATTGAGTTTTGCAGCCGCTTCCTCGGCAGGAGCACCCACGCAGTCCTCAGCGAAGGCAACCGGGCGTTTCAAAAGCTCTGAAAGACGTGCCGCAACAGGCTTCGTGGAAAGCTCCGGCTTTACCTGTCCCTTCGGACGTCCGAGATGACTTGCAAGAATTACCGCTGCCCCATGCTCCAAAAGATATTCTATGGTCGGAAGCGTTGCACGTATGCGCTTGTCATTCGTGATATTCTGATGTTCATCAAGCGGCACGTTAAAATCTGCACGGACAAATACTTTTTTGCCCTTTACATCAATGTCTTCCAGTGTTTTTTTCATGTAATCTGCCTCCTTAGATGGATTCCCGCAGGTAAAGAAAAGAGGCCCGGCCCTCGCTATGGCCGGACCTCGCAGGATCTTAGCTCAAAATATTAAATTACTTCAGACTTTCGAAATATTTGATGGTGCGAACCATCTGATTCGTGTAGCCTGCTTCGTTATCATACCATGCAACGACCTGTACCTGTGTCAGTTCGTCGTTAATCGGTGTTACCATGGTCTGCGTAGCATCGAACAGAGAGCCGTATGTGCTTCCGATGATATCCGAGGAAACGATAAGCTCTTCGTTGTAGCCGAAGGACTCGTTTGCAGCTGCTTTCATAGCCGCATTGATTTCCTCTACAGTGACCTTGCCCTTAACAACTGCCATAAGCATCGTGGAAGAACCCGTCGGGGTCGGCACACGCTGTGCAGCGCCGATGAGCTTGCCCTGAAGCTCAGGAACAACAAGTCCGATTGCCTTTGCAGCACCCGAGGAAGTCGGAACAATGTTAAGCGCAGCAGCACGAGAACGGCGGAAATCACCCTTGCGCTGGGAAGCATCGAGAGTAACCTGATCGCCGGTGTAAGCATGAATTGTAGTCATAATACCACTCTGAATCGGAGCCAGCTTATGAAGTGCCTTTGCCATAGGAGCAAGGCAGTTCGTCGTGCAGGACGCAGCGGAAATAATCGTGTCGCTTGCCTTCAGAATATCATGGTTGACATTGTAAACGACCGTCGGAAGATCATTGCCTGCCGGGGCGGAAATAACAACCTTTTTCGCGCCTGCATCGATATGCTTCTGTGCTTTTTCCTTGGACGTGTAGAAGCCCGTGCACTCGAGAACAACATCTACGTCGTGCTTGCCCCACGGAATATTCGTCGCATCGCGTTCGCCGTAGCGTGCAATCTTTTTGCCGTTGACGATGAGATGATTTTCATCTGCACCCGTCTCGTACTTGTACATGCCCTGCGTAGAATCATACTTCAGAAGATGCGCAAGGAGCTTTGGTTCGGCCGGGTCATTAACTGCGACGACCTCATACCCCGGTTCATCGAACATGTGACGGAAAGCCAAACGTCCGATACGTCCGAATCCATTGATTGCTACTTTTACTGCCATAATATTAGTTCCTCCTACGTATGTTGGTTTAAGTATTGTTTTCTTATTTATCCGAAAATAATCTCTTTCCCTATAATATAATAGAAAACAGTCCATTGTCAAATGCTTTTCCCTTAAAAACAGCGCAAGAAAGCAGGCAAAAAGTTTCGCTCTCTGCCTGCTTTCTTTACACCCATAAGGGTTCAATTCGAATGGAATTTATTTCGTTTTACGACTTGGCGTTTTCTTTTTCCAGCTTCAAAAGTGCCTGTACAAGAATCGCACATTCAAGGCGTTTTTTCTGAATCTCACAGCCCACCTCATAAGGCTGACGGATGTCGCCATGGAACAAATCCGCATTCGCGTGACAGCCACCACTGCAGTAGAATCTAGCCCAGCAGTCACGGCATTTCGGCTTGTTCAGCACATGGCTCTCGCGGAAATACTGAGGAAGGTCCTTGCTTGTGACACCCTCGTCCAGAGAACCCAGACGATATTTCTCACGTCCGACGAACTGATGGCATGGATAAAGGTCTCCGTTCTCTGCCACCGCAAAGTACTCATGCCCCGCGCCGCAGCCTGAAAGACGCTTCGCAACACACGGGCCGTTGGAAAGATCCATATTGAAATGGAAGAAGAAAAAGCCCTTTCCCTCACGGTGGCGCTTCATATACGCCTCAGTAAGACGGTCATATTCCTCGTTGATACGCGGCAAGTCTTCCTCAGTGAAGCCCAACGGGCTGTCCTTTAACACTACAGGCTCCATGGAAAGAATATCAAAGCCTGCGTCGTTCATGGAAAGCACATCTTCCGTGAAATCCATGCTGTTTTTCGTATACGTTCCGCGCAGGAAGGTATAAACGCCGCGGTAATCATAGTTTCCGCCCTTGCGGCTGTCGAGACATTTTTTAAAATTCTTCACAACGCGGTCGTAGGTTCCGTGGCCGCCCACGTCAGGGCGCATTGCGTCATGAACCTCCTTGCGTCCGTCCAGAGACAGAACCAGGGAGAAATCATTCTCGTTGAGCCATTTTATATTTTCATCATTGAGAAGCATGCCGTTGGTCGTGAGAGTAAGCTTTATCTTCTTGCCAGTTTCCTTCTCACGCTGACGGACGTACTCCGTAACAGCCTTCACCGTCTTCATATTCATTAGAGGCTCTCCGCCGAAGAAATCCATCTCGCAGTGCTTTCTCGGACCGCTCTTTTCAATGAGAAAATCAACAGCCTTTTTGCCCGTCTCCGGCGACATGACCGCGCGCTCCTGTCCGTAACTGCCTCCGTCTCCGAAGCAGTACTTGCAGCGGAGATTGCAGTCCTGCGCAATCATAAGGCAGAGGGATTTTACAATACCCGTCTGCGCAAAGGTCGGCGGAATGTCGATATCCGGCGCGAAAAGCTGCTGCATCTTCATGAGCTCATGAAGCTCCGAAAGCGCCTCCGTCAGGTCCTCCTTCGGGTACTTGCCGTCCAGAGCCTTCAAAACCTCATCATCATTCGTGCCGTCAAAGGTATCCATCATATCGTAAATCATCTTGTCAATGACATGCACCGCGCCGCTGTTTATATCCAGCAAAATGTACGTGCCATTCTGCTCAAACTTGTGAATCCTGTCCTTCATCATAATCTCCTAACGAAATATTCATGCGAATCACTAATTAGGTCAATCAGTGGTTCCTTAACACAAAAAAGGAGCGCCGCCGAAAAGCAGCACTCCTTTTCCCGACCTGTCTTACTTCTCGCAAACCTGATTTCCTACCGTGCAGGAAGTCTTGCATGCCGACTGGCAGGATGCCTGGCACTCGCCGCAGCCGCCTTTACCAACCGAAGCCTGAAGCGTCGGCTTGTTGACCGTCTTAATGTGTTTCATGTTCTTACCTCCCTTTTCTGAGATAGAATCTACCTTATTTTACCCTTTTTCGGCAGCATGCGCAAGTTTGCCCGCCTGCCGCCTGTTTTATCCCAGTTTATAAGTACCAAACAGTTTACTCACCGCTGATAGCCTCCAGCGATTTCTGACGGCTTTCAATACCGAGGCCGAGGACGACTGCAGATACGAGAACGAACACTGTCGCGAAAACTGCGAATACAGGACCCATGCCTACACCTGCCGCAAGCATTGAGCCTACAAAAGCAGGTGCAATCATGCCGCCAATACGTCCGAAGCCTGCCGCCCAGCCGCTTCCAAGCGCACGTATTTTTGTCGGATACTGCTCAGGCGTGTAAGTATATATTACACCCCATGCACCAAGATTAAAGAAGGACATCAGCGCCCCCCAGACGAGGAGTGTCTGTGCAGAATCCGCGTGCCCGAAGAAGTAGCTGCAAACGCCTGACATCAGGAGGAACAGTGAAAGCGTGTATCTGCGTCCTATTACATCAACAAGCCATGCTGCAGCGTAATAGCCCGGAAGCTGCGCAATCGTCATGATAAGCACATATTCGAAGGATTTTACGATAGCAAAGCCCTGTTGAAAAACAAGGCTCGGCAGCCACATAAATATTCCGTAATAGCTGAACACAATACCGAACCATGCTAGCCAGAGCATGATTGTACGCACGCGGTACTGTGAACTCCAAAGCGATGAAAAGGACGGGGTCTCCTTCGTTTCCGTACCAAGCTCCACTGCAGTGAGTTCTCCGTCAAAGGGCTTTACTTCAACTCCGAGTTTTGTCTCAAGGGATACTACGATTTCCTTCGCCTCTTCAATGCGTCCCTTTGTCAAAAGATAGCGGACCGACTCAGGCATGCGAAGACGGATCAGGAATACATACAATGCAGGAATTGTCCCAATCCAGAATGCCATCTGCCAGCCGAATTTCGGAATCAAAAGAAATGCGATGCACGCCGCACAGAGCCAGCCCACACCCCAAAAGCTCTCAAGCAGCACAATGAAACGGCCTCGCAGCTTGGCAGGTGCATATTCGGACATCAGTGTTGCCGCCACAGGAAGCTCGCCGCCCAGACCAAAGCCAACGATAAATCTGAATACCAGCAGCGATTCATAGTTCCATGCAAGTGCACACATGCCTGTTGCAAGGCTGTACATCAGTACTGTGATAGTAAATACCTTCCTGCGTCCGATACTGTCTGCAAAGGTTCCTGCAAGAATCGCACCCAGCGCCATACCGATCAGACCGATACTTCCTATCCACCCCATCTGTCCAGGTGTCAGGCTCCACTCCTTCGCCAGCATCGGCAGAACGAAGGCAATAAGCCCTGTATCCATTGAATCAAACAGCCACCCAAGCCCCGTAACAGCCAAAAGCTCATAATGAAACCGTCCTGTAGGAAGGTTTTCCAATCGTTCCAAAATCATACCTGTCTCTCCTTTACATTTTCTCCTGTCTTGACAGTTGTATATTTTACTGCAAGTCATTGTAAAATGCAAAAAAATTACCGGCAGATATCGAAAAATATCCGCCGGTGTCAAATGTCTTTTTTATTTCAGCGTCAGCACCATGGTTTCATTCATATCGCTGAGGTTCTTTTCAATTTCCTTTACAGAGTCATTCTGATTAGTGACGACAAGCATTGTCAGGCAATTTTTCCCTGCCTCGGTCAGCAGGTCACGGTCAAATTTTATAAGCGGCTGCCCCTGCTCGACCTTATCCCCGGCTTTTACAAGTGCTGTAAAGCCTTTTCCGTGCAGAGATACCGTATCAATTCCTATATGAAGAAGCATCTCAACTCCGTCTTTCTCCAACGCGACAGCATGCATTGTGTCAGGGACAAGTCTTATCTTAGCATCGCATGGAGCGCAGATTGTATCGGCACCCTCCGCGGGGTCGACAGCAAACCCGTCTCCCATCATTTTTTCCGAAAAAACAGGGTCATCAACCTGTGTAATATCCATAAGAGCACCGTCTGCCGGTGACGAAATCACAAGAGTTTTCTTTCCAAAGCCAAACATCAATGTTCTCCTTTTCCATCTGACTGGTATACAAGTTTTCCGCCGACTATCGTAGCCTGCACGCGAACCGCGCCATCAAACACAGTAATGTCCGCGCGTTTTCCGGGCGTCAGCGAACCCATCTGATTATACACGCCAAGTCCCTGTGCAGGAACCTTTGTTGCGTAAGAAACCGTCATGGCAATTCCCGCTCCAGTGTTAGCTGCGAAATTCGCAACAGCACGGTCGAGGGTCAGTACGCTTCCTGCAATAGTGCCATCCTCAAGAGTTGCCACCTGCCCCGAAACACGTACAACCTGTCCGCCAAGCTCCGATTCTCCGTCACCCAGTCCGCAGGCG
>NZ_CDXDFU010000003.1:0-25551 GCF_978017985.1 Schwartzia sp. (in: firmicutes)
CGAGGCAAATAACGCTCGTTTTGAGGGCATTACTATCAAAAAGAGCACTGCTGTGAACGCGCCGGCAGTGAATATCAGCGGCGGCAATGGTGTCGGCGGTGTGGTCGGCTCCATGGCGAACGGCAGCATCCGTTCCTCGGTGAATGAGGCAGTCATTAACGGCGTGACGGAGACAGGCGGTATTGTTGGTGTTGCTGTGGGAAGCCGTATTGTTGATGGAGAAAGTGTCGGATATACCATAGACCGCAGCAAAAACAAAGGAAGCGTTACGGGCATCGGTGCTTACACGGGCGGTCTTGTGGGTCATCTTCAGAGTACGGATAGCAGCGCGGCGCTTATCTCCGAGTCCATGAACAACGGAACAATCTCCGGAAAGAATTATACCGGCGGTATAGTTGGAAGCATGGAGGGAAGCGGCGCGAATACCGTTTCCATAAAGGCCACATACAATACCAACGAGGGTGAGACTCTCAAAACCGAAATCACTAAGGAAGACGAAGAAAAAGAAAAAAGTAAATTTGGACAGGTTTCAGGGCAAGAAAATGTTGGCGGCCTTGCAGGTTACATGGAGAACGCTTCAATAGAGACTGCATACAATGCGGGCAATGTCACGGGCGATACGAACGTGGGCGGTGTTGTTGGCACGATGAAGGACTCATCCATCAGCAAGGCATACAATGCTGACAATAATACTGTGCTTATGACGGCAGCTGCGAATAAGGACATAAACTCTGCGGATAACAATGCTTACTACGGATTTACTGCTAAAAACGGAGACGTTTATCAGTATGACCAGAGCAAGCAGCAGTGGATTAAGAACAACGATACGGAAAACCCACTGACGACGGAGAAGGTTTTGAAGCAAGCTCCTGAATCTGTCCGCACTTATAACAATCGTCTTGCTTACCGCGATGCGGTGGTCACGGGAAAAGAAAATGTCGGCGGTGTTGTGGGCGACATGGAGAGTGGTACGATTTCCCAGGTATATAACGCAGGACGCGTAAAAGCAAAGGATGATACTGCTGTTTCGGACACCATGGGTGATTTCGGCGGTATCAAAAACAAAAACAGCGGCGAGGTTGCTGACAGCTTCTATGTAACGAAGCGTCAGGATGGGAAAGATATTACGACCCTTGGTCGAGCTTTTGGTGCTGGGGACGTCTCCGGCGTGGACGCTAAGACTCTTTATGAGGCAACAAACATCAAAACGGATAAGTTGAGTGGTGGTGTTAGTTGGACGGGGACTTCAAACCAGAATGAGAACTGGATGATTTACTCCAACTCCGCTACGCCGCTTTTGAAGCATTTCATGAAGCGTATCAACATCAACCGTCAGTATGAGTATGACGGAACGGTTCATAACCTTGTCACCACGGATGTCAAAGATTTTTACGGCGGAGCTTTCTTCGGCGATGGCAAGGGCTGCAATGTTACCACGGACGGGGTTGACACGATAAGCAACTATAACTCTGCGGAATGGAAGGTCAAATCCGGTACAACGAACGCGAATGACATCAACGGAGTGTCTTCTAAATACACATACGAGAACGCAAATATGTGGTCTCCGCAGCACGGATACTTTGTCGACTCCAATGCGGCAGTCATCATTGTGCCGCGCGAGCTGAATGTGGCAGTTGCAGGTGAAAAGACATATGGACAGGATTCTGTAAGCGGTGCAGTAATTGCTGCAACGGATGCCGAAGCGAAAAATATCCGTGAGAGAGGAAAATATTCCATGCGTCTGACGGGCTTTGTTAACGGTGAGAATACCGATGTGCTTGATATAGACAGCAATTCTCTTTCGGACGTTAAATATAACAAAGACGAAAACAAATTGAACGCGGGCACATACAAAACAGACTTCACCAATCCGAAGATTACAAGCAAAAATAACAACTATAAAATTGTCACTACTGACAATCTGAATGTAAATCCGCTTAAAATTGATATCGAATATACGGTCAGCAATAAAAGAAAGGCGTACAGTGATGAAAATCCGACTATGACCGGTTCAGACGTCACTGTCAAGGCGGGATTTGTTAACGGGGATTCACTTGATACAAGTTATAGCTTTAGAGAAATCAAGGAAAACCCTGAGATTGGAATTTATGAGGGGATTCTTGATATAACAGGCAAGGATTGGCAAAAGGCTGTTGGCGGAAACTATGTTGTCGGTAAGGTGACAGCACATAAAGGAACTTTGACGGTTTATGACCCTGATGCTGTGGTGCCGTCCAGCTCGGGAAGCCTCCTCGCATTCCCTGGGGTTGTTCCGGTTTCTGAGGATTCGGCGGTTGTTGACGGGCAGGGGCTTGATATGCCGAAGGAAGCAACGGCGCCGCGTCCTGTGAATGACGATTCACCGAACCACCCGAATGTTTCCTTCCGTCCTGCGGACAAGGCGGAGGAACAGTCCGACGCAAAAAATGATGTGATTTGGAAAGAGGTCGCCTCTGACAACTCTGAGGAGAATGAGGAGGACGGCGGCGAGATCGAGCGCGAGAGAAGAGGTTCCCTGCGCTTCCTCACCATTGAGGACACAGGCATTAATGTGAAGCCTGCTGTACCGTCGGCGAACATCATCACCGTTCACGCATCCAGCAGAAGCGACGGAGGCAGCACGGTTGTTCTCGAGAGCCTGCGGGATGAAGTCAGGGTTCTCGGAACTGAACCGCTTCTCAAGGGCACTACGATGGACACTTTGAAGGACAGCGCGGTTATTCGTTACGGCGCGAAGAGAAATAAGTTCAAACCAATCATTGAGATGTCTCCGGCGGAGCTGTCTGAGCTGCTTTCAACAGCTTTTGCCGAGGGCGAAGCTGCAGTTGTTCTGTCAAAGTAACGGCTGTAAAATTAATATGAGATGATAAAAGGGCGCCGCGTTTTGCGGCGTCTTTTTTCATGGTAATAACGGGTGATGAATAAGTTTCATTTGCTTGCAGGGGTTGTTGTGATCTCTTTGACTTATATGCGTGTCTCTGATAAAATTGAGAGTTAGTATGAATAAGTGTGCATTTTTTACCTATACAGGTTAGGAGTGGTTTAATTTTGTGGGGTTTCTTAAAACGGTTTTTAGGTGATAATAACGAAAAAGAAATCAAACGCTACCAGGGCGTCGTGGAGAAAATCAACAGCCTCGAAGCAGGTCTGAAGGATATCAGCGATGCAACGCTGGCGGGTTATACACAGAAATTCAAAGACCGTCTGGAAGCAGGCGAAACACTTGACGATATTCTGCCGGAGGCTTTTGCGGTATGCCGTGAGGCATCGCGCCGTGTGCTGGGTATGCGTCATTTTGATGTTCAGCTTATCGGTGGTATGTGCCTGCATGAGGGACGCATTGCCGAGATGAAGACAGGTGAAGGTAAAACTCTGGTGGCAACTCTGCCGGTTTACCTGAACGCGCTTACAGGCAAGGGCGTACACATGGTCACGGTCAATGACTATCTGGCTAAGCGCGACAGCGAGTGGATGGGTCATCTCTATAAGTTCCTCGGTCTTTCCGTCGGTCTTATCGAGCATGACATGGATTTTCCTGCCCGCAAATATGCCTACAGCTGCGACGTAACCTTCGGTACGAACAACGAGTACGGCTTTGACTATCTGCGCGACAACATGGTAATCTCCGCTGACCAGATGGTACAGCGCGAGCTGAACTATGCCATTGTGGATGAGGTGGACAGTATCCTTATTGATGAGGCGCGTACACCGCTCATCATTTCCGGTCCGGGCGCAAAATCCACGGACGTTTATGTGAAAATGGCTGCTGCTGTCGCTCCTCTTCGTGAAGGCGAGGACTACAAGGTTGACGAAAAGCAGAAAACGGTTGCTCCAAGCGACGAATCGGTACATAAGATTGAGCGCGCTCTTGGCGTAAAGAATCTTTATGCTCCTGAGAATATCGAGTATTCCCACTGCTTCAACGCGGCTCTCCGCGCTAAGGCACTTATGAAGCGCGACCGTGATTACGTCGTCCGTGACGGTGAAATCGTTATCGTCGATGAGTTCACGGGCCGTCTGATGTTCGGACGCCGCTATTCCGAAGGTCTGCATCAGGCAATCGAGGCTAAAGAGGGCGTTAAGGTACAGCGTGAGTCCCAGACCCTGGCAACCATCACGTTCCAGAATTATTTCCGTATGTACAGCAAGCTTTCGGGCATGACAGGTACGGCAAAAACAGAGGAAAACGAGTTCCTCAAGATTTACAATCTGCCGGTTATCGTTGTTCCGACGAACCGTCCGGTACTGCGTGTTGATGAGCCTGACCTTATCTACAAGACGAAAAAGGCGAAATACAAGGCTGTTGCGAAGGCAGTTGATGAAATGCACGCAACGGGACGTCCTATTCTTATCGGTACGACGTCTATCACCCAGTCCGAAGAGCTCAGCGCGCTTCTTCACAAGCACGGTGTTCCGCATAATGTGCTGAACGCCAAGTTCCATGAGAAGGAAGCTGAAATCATTAAGGATGCGGGCCAGCCGGGTGCGGTTACAATTGCTACGAACATGGCAGGCCGCGGTACAGATATTCTGCTTGGCGAAGGTGTCAAGGAGATGGGCGGTCTCTGCATTATCGGTACTGAGCGCCATGAATCCCGCCGTATCGACAATCAGCTCCGCGGACGTGCGGGCCGTCAGGGCGACCCGGGTTCTTCCCGTTTCTACCTGTCCCTTGAGGACGACCTGCTCCGCCTTTTTGCTGCGGATAATATTGCTTCTGTTATGGACAAGCTGGGCATGGAAGAGGATGAGCCTATCGAGCACAGCCTTATCACACGCTCCATCGAGCACGCCCAGAAGAAGGTCGAAGCAAGAAACTTCGATATGCGTAAAAATGTCCTTGAATATGATGATGTCATGAACCAGCAGCGTGAGGTTATCTACGCTCAGCGCCGTCAGGTACTTAACGGCGAAGGTCTCCGTGAGAACATCATGAATATGGTCAAGGAAATCATCAAGAGCGAGATGAACCAGTATGCCAACGAGAAGCTCTATCCGGAGGAATGGACTCTGGACGGACTTATCGAGGACGCAGAGGAAATCTATGCTCCGAAAGGCAGCCTGGACAAGGAAGAGCTTGAGCAGATGAGCCGCGACGAGCTGCAGGAAACCCTGGAAAAGCTGGCTGAGGACAACTACGCGAAACGCGAGGAAATGTTCTCCGAGACAATGATGCGCGAGCTTGAAAAGGTTGTTATGCTCCGTGTTGTAGACAACAAGTGGATGGAACACCTCGACCACATGGATATGCTGCGTCAGGGTATCAATCTCCGCGCTTACGGCCAAAGAAATCCGCTGGTTGAATACAAAATCGAAGGCTACAATATGTTCGAAGAGATGGTACAGCAGATTCAGACGGACATCGCGAAGCTCATGTATCATGTGAGTGTCGTGACGGAGGAACAGCGTCAGCTGGAGGACCATCTGCAGAACGCACAGGCATCTCATGGTGAAGAGACAAGCGATGCGGAAGCACGCTCCAAGAAAAAGCCGGTCCGTTCCGAGCATGTAGGCCGCAACGACCTCTGCCCCTGCGGCAGCGGAAAGAAGTATAAGAACTGCTGCGGCAAAAATAAGTAATAAACAAAGTATCATAGATTTAGGAAGTGAATTCGTCAAATGTTAGAAGATCTTAAAGCACCAATAACAGCTTTGAAGGCAAAGCTGGACGAAATGGGGTCATCTCTTTGAAGTCCCTGCAAAGGAAGAAAAAATCGCTGAGCTCGAATACAAAATGGGCGCACCTGATTTTTGGGACGACACTGAGAAAGCACAGAAGATAAACCAGGAACTCAACGACATCAAAATAAGCGTTGATAAATACCGCACCCTTGAGCAGAAGGCAGATGACCTGCTGGCTCTTTGGGAGCTCGGTATGGAGTCGCCGGAGGATATTTCCGAGGATGATGTAAAGGCAGAACTTGAAGATCTCAAGACAAGCCTCCGTTCTCTGGAGCTTGAGGTACTGCTTTCGGGTGAGTACGATGCCAACAATGCGTATCTTGAGCTGCACGCGGGCGCGGGCGGAACAGAGGCGCAGGACTGGACGCAGATGCTTCTCCGCATGTATACGCGCTGGGCAGAGCGTCACGGCTTCTCAGTAGAGACTGTAGATCTGCTGCCGGGTGATGAGGCGGGTGTAAAATCCGTAACGCTCTTTATCCGCGGACATAATGCTTTCGGCTATCTGAAATCCGAAAAGGGTATTCATCGTCTTGTACGCATTTCGCCCTTTGATTCAAACGCACGCCGTCATACATCCTTCTCGGGCTGCAAGGTCATGCCGGAGATTGAGGACGCGCAGGAAGTTAAAATCAACATGGACGAGGTCCGTGTTGATACATACCGTTCCAGCGGCGCCGGCGGTCAGCATATCAATAAGACGTCTTCGGCAGTCCGTATGACGCACCTTCCGACGGGTATCGTCGTACAGTGCCAGAACGAGCGCTCGCAGCTGCAGAACCGCGAGGTCTGCCTTAACATGCTGCGTGCAAAACTCTTTGAAATTGAAGAGGAAAAGAGAGAAGAGGAGCGCGCGAAGATTCTCGGCGCGACGAAGAAGATTGAGTGGGGCAGCCAGATACGCTCCTATGTTTTCCAGCCGTACACCATGGTAAAAGACCACCGTACGAACACGGAAACAGGCAACGTAGATGCTGTCATGGACGGCGAGATTGATATGTTCATCGAAGCATATCTTGCCGCAAGGGCTAATAACGAGCTGTAATACATGGGCGTTTTAAGCTAAAATACAGGAGCAGGCCTGACAGCCCGTCCGGCTGGGCTCCTGCTGCTTTTTTGAGTGGGTGATATTTTGCGCAAAGCCTTGACTATTGTTTCGTTACTCTTCATAATGTTTATTGTGTTTGTCGAAGTGTTTATGCCGCCGATTGCCTCGAAAACCGTGGAATCACGGCTGGAGACGGCACTCAGGACAGACAAGGTGGACGCTTCTGTTAGAACAACTCCGGCTATACTGATGTTGTTCGGGCGCTTTGACACAATGGATGTTTCCGCTGAGCATGCGATGCTCGGCGATGTTAAATTTTCTTCCCTGTCCCTAAAGGGCCGTGGCGTAGATATGCCGGTTACAGGGCTTGAGGACGGGAAGATAGAAGTAAAATCCGCGGACGAGCTTGTTATTACGGGCGTTGTCACGGAGGCTGACCTTGCCGATACGCTGATGCGTAAGGTGGATAAGGTGCGTGAGGTCAAGGTTACCATGACCCCGCAGCGTATTTCCGCGGACGGTAAGGCGAAACTCATGGGATTTACGGCGGACGTGCATCTTGAGGGCGTTTTGCTTGAAGACAGCGGATGCCTTTATTTTCGCATGACGCGGCTGGATTTAAAAAATGCGCTGTTGGGACGTGCTCTTACCGGAGACCTTTTCGGTGATATTATGCTTGCGGATTTTCGGACAATGAAGCTCCCTGTGGAACTTGACTCCGTTGAGCAGCAAACAGGGCAGGTTACACTGACTGCAAAAAGGAAGTAAAAGATGAAAGCTTTTCGTTATAACCGTCTGCTTGTCCTTGTGATTCTTGTGGGACTGGTTTCGGCGCTCGTTGTCAATGTTATGCGCTATCGTGCTGAGCAGCAGAATCTCAGCATTGATATGGCTATTGATTATGAGGGCCTTTTAGAGCTTGCTGAACGCTCGGGAGAGAAGCCGGAGGAGATTTTCCGTCAGGCAAAGGAAGCCGGCATTACGTCGCTGGCAGTCTATGAGACGACCTTCAAAAAGCTCAATCTGAACGGTAAAGCCAGTGCCGTACCGGGCAGCAAAATTCTTGAAAACTACCAGACAGGCGCTCTTGTGAGTCAGGAATGGCGTGCTCTCGTTGAGCAGGGTCAGATTGTCGGCACAGAGGTCTATGTTACCGGCCATGATGCGCAGACCTACCGCGAGGTAAGAGAAGATCTTATCCGCCGTCTGGGGGCTGACCGTGTGCGCCCGTTTATGGTGGACGGCCATGAGGCGCTTGCCGTAAAGGCAAATTACAAGTCCTTTGAAAAAATGAACCTTGGTATGCCGACTGATGAAATGAAGGCCGTTAATGATGCGGGCTTCTATGTCATCGCGCGTCCGAGCAACTACGAAAAAGTAACGGATGATGATATCCATGCGGTATTTGCCCGTATGGACGGCATCCGCGTGTCTGAAATTATTTATTCGGGCAAAGAGGTGCTGGGTGCGCCGAAACGCCTGAAGACGGTAATTGAAGAATGTGAAAAGAGAAATATCACTCTTGGCATGATTGAGGCCACGACGCAGCTTCAGTTCTACCAGCAGGACGGACTTGTGGAGCTGGCAAAGGGCATGGATTACAGAGCCGCAAGGGTGTATTCCATTCCGAAGGACGAGCAGCCTAAAATGAAAATGGCTGCTGCCGTGGAGCGCTGGGCAAATACGGACGAGGAACGCAATATCCGCGTCAACCTCATGCGTATTTATGAGGCACCGGCTCCTGAAATGTCGCTTGTAGAAACGAATATGAAATATTTCGCGGAGACAAAGGAAATTCTGCAGAGAAAGGGATTTACTCTCGGACCTGCGGGAACATTTGCGCCCTTTGAACCGTCGCCTGTTCTGCGTGCGCTGATTATGCTCGGCGTGGCGGCTGCGGGTGTTCTGTATCTGTCTCTTGTTATTCCGTATCTTAACCGCCGTCCGAAGCTTGAGCTTCTGCTCTTTGCTTTGTTCGGTGTCATTGCTGCTGTTCCTGTTCTTATGGGACATGGCGGGAAAATCCGCCTTATTGCGGCTCTCGCCAGCGCGAATATATTCCCTGCGCTGGCCGTTATCCGTCAGCTCGACTGGATCCGCTGCCGTGAGGAACGCCCTGAGTCGCTTGCGCGCTTTATCATTGTTTCGGTGGGTGCGCTGTTCGTTACGGGAACTATGGCTTTTGCCGGCGCGGCGTATCTTTCGGGTGCGCTTTCAGATGTAGAATATTTCCTTGAGGTAAATATTTTCCGCGGAATTAAGCTGACATTTGTCATGCCGATAATTCTGGTAGCTGCTGCATTTCTGCAGCGGTTCAGCGTGTTTGATGCTCCTGACGGAGAGGGCCTTGTCAAACAGCTTAAAAAGCTTATGGATATGCCCGTAAAAGTAAGTACCCTTATGGTGCTTTTCGGTGTACTCGTCGCGGGCGTTGTGTTCATCGCGCGTTCGGGACATAATATGGGAATGCCGGTTTCCGGGCTGGAGCTTCGCTTCCGTGCGTTCCTTGAACAGGCGCTTTATGCGCGCCCACGCTCGAAAGAGCTTCTTATCGGGCATCCGGCATTTCTTGCTGCTGCGTTTGCCTGGTGGAAAAAATGGCCGACCATGGTATTCTTCATACTCGTACTGGTGGCAACCATTGGACAGGGGTCCATGGTTGAGACCTTTGCGCACATGCGCACTCCGGTCATGATGTCATTTGCGCGCGGTATCGGAGGCGTGCTCGGCGGTGCCATGATAGGCACGGCAGCTGTTCTTTTGGCTGCCGCATGGTACAGACTCATGGAAAAAGCAAAACACATGGGTGAGGAGAAAGAATGAATCATATCGTAGTTTCCGGGTATTACGGCTCGAAAAATGCCGGCGATGAGGCAATGCTCGCCGCAATGATCGAGGTTTTATCCGATTTGGAACCGAAACTGAATATAACCGTAATTTCGGCAAACCCGGAAGATACAGAGAAACGTCACGGTGTCGCGGCTGTATCATGGCTCGATGTCGGGGCTATTGTTTCGGCACTTAAAAATGCAGACCTGATGATTTCCGGCGGCGGCAGTCTTTTGCAGAATGTCACCAGCGGCAGAAGTCTTTACTACTATCTCGGAGTGATTTTTCTGGCGCGGCTTTTGGGCAAGCCTGTCATGCTCTATGCACAGGGAATCGGCCCTGTATGCGGCGGCTTTGCGCGCTGGCTTATGACGGCGATTTCCAGCCGTGTTTCACTCATTACAGTACGCGACCACGGTTCTCTGGAAGAGCTCAGGAGCCTCAGTGTTTCCCGTCCTCCAATTGAGGTTACGGCGGATCCGGTGCTGGCTATCCATCCCGTTGACAGGGGAATCGGACGTGCTGTGCTTAAACGGTACAAGGCCGACGGAGCAAAGCCTGTAATCGGCATATCTGTGCGTGAATGGCGCGGATGGGTTGGCTATAAAAAGGCTATTGCCGAGGCAGCAGACCGTATGGCAGAAGAGCTTGATGCACGCATACTGTTCCTTCCGATGCAGTATCCGGAGGATGTTGAGGCTGCAAAGCAGATTGCTGCACGCATGAAGAGCTCTGCAATCATGCTTGATGAGGAGTATACGACAAGCGAGCTTTTATCCATAGTCGGAAATCTGGACCTTTTGATTTCCATACGTCTTCACGCGCTTATTTTCGCAGGGGTTATGAACGTGCCCATGGTGGGCATTTCATACGACCCGAAAATCGACCGTTTCCTCGATTCCATCGGACAGAAGCCTGCGGCTGACCTCAAGACTGTCACTGCTGACAATCTTATGAAGGACGTCAGGGAGAAATGGAAGCTGCGCGGAGAGGTGCAGGAAAAGAATGCCTCGCTGCTGGCAGAGCTTCGCCGTCTTGCGTTCCGCAATGCCGAGCTTGCTCTCGACCTAATGAAAAATAAGAAATAAATGAGACCGCTTTCGGGCGGTCTTTTTTTGTATTATTAGGGAAAAGAAGCATTTTCCTGTGATGTGAAATCGTGTATAACTCGGAAAAAATGTTTTCCAAATCTCTGTAGGCGCGGGAACGAGAGCATATAAATAGGCGGCTGGTTTATTTTTCCAGCCTCGTTGAAATGCCGCAGAGGAAAGTTTGCTATGGCAAACTTTGATTTAAGGCATTATAATAGAAGAGATTGAGATAATTTTGAACTCGGAAATGGAATATGCATGGAGGGGTAAAATTCCATGATTCAGATGAAGGATATTTCAAAGACATATGAGAACGGCACTATTGCGCTGGAACGCGTTAATGTGGAGATAGGGAAAGGCGAATTCGTTTTTATTGTCGGCGCCAGCGGTGCAGGCAAGTCAACGTTTATTCGTCTTTTGTTTCGAGAGGTTCTTCCGTCCAGCGGAGAGCTTATAGTCAACGGCCACGATGTGGTGAATATGGATAACAGTGAGGTTCCGTATCTTCGCCGCGGACTGGGTGTCGTGTTCCAGGATTACCGTCTTCTTCCGGATAAAACGGTGGCTGAGAATGTTGCCTTTGCGATGCAGGTAATAGAGGCACCGCGCCGCCGTATGCAGCACAGTGTCAATGCGGTGCTGGATATTGTGGGACTCCGTGACAAATACAAGAATTTTCCGTCCCAGCTTTCGGGTGGCGAGCAGCAGCGTGTCGCTATCGCGCGCGCTATCGTGAATAACCCGGCGCTTGTCATTGCTGACGAGCCCACGGGAAATCTCGACCCTGAAACGTCATGGGAAATCATGGATATTTTCAAGCGCATCAACGCAAGCGGAACAACGATAGTCATGGCTACGCATGACAAGCATATCGTTGATACGATGAGAAAGCGCGTCATCGCTATTGAGGGAGGCAAAATAGTCCGCGACGAGGCGCAGGGGGTATACGGTTATGAAAATTAGTACTTTAGAGTACGTTATCCGCGAGGTCTTTTTCTCGCTCCGCCGCAACAGCTGGATGGCAATAGCCTCTGTCAGCACGGTTGCGGTATCCTTGTTTATTCTGGGCATGTTCATGATTCTTGTCATGAACATGAACCGTATGGCTGAATCCCTCGAGTCACAGGTGGAGATAAGCGTCTACCTGAAGGACGAGGTATCTGAAAGCAGCATCGAGGATATCCGCGGCATGCTGGAATCCATGCAGGGCATTGATAAGGTGACCTTTGTTGACAAGGCTGAGGCTATGTCGCGCTTCGAGGAACGCCTGGGAGAACAGAAATTCCTGCTTGAAGCTATAGGAGATACGAATCCTTTACCGAATTCCTTTGAGGTCAAGGTAAAGCACCCTGATATGGTCAAGGCTGCTGCTGATGAGATTGCAAAAATAAAAGGCGTCGAGTCTGCAAAATACGGCCAGGACGTGGTTCAGCATATGTTTGATATCACGCGCCTTATCCGTATTTTCGGATTTGCTCTCATGATACTTCTCGGCGGCGCGACTCTTTTTATCATTTCAAACACAATCCGCCTGACTGTGTTTGCGCGGCGCAAGGAAATTGCCATTATGAAATACGTGGGCGCTACGGACTGGTTTATACGCTGGCCGTTCCTGCTTGAGGGCATTGTCCTCGGCTGCTTCGGCGGTGTTTTTGCCGCTTTTGCCCTCAGACTGGCATACGGAATAGTTACAAACAAGATTTACGAAACTCTTGCATTTTTCCCGCTTATTCCAATGTTCCCGTTTATCGGCTATGTAGGAATCGGAATCATGATATGCGGAATGGCAATCGGTGCCATCGGCAGTACGATTTCTCTGAAACGTTTCCTGAAGGCGTAAGGAGGAATCGGGATGAAGAGATGGAAGGAATGGGCAACGGCGCTGTCGCTGGCGGGCATAATGCTTTTCACGCCGGCTGCCGTACGGGCTGAGGACGATGATACGGAAGCTCTTGAAGCACAGCTTGAGGAGCTGCAGATCCGTGCCGACGCACAGCAGGCAGAGACTGAGCGCATACAGGGGAAAATAGACAGCGTTTCTGAGCAGCTCAGGGTACTTTCCGGATACGTCAAGGACGCGGAAGAGGAGTACGCCGAGGTGCAGAGCGCGCTGGAGGATACAGAGCGCCGTATTGCGGACAATAAGGAGCTCCTTCGGAAGACACAGGCTGAGCTTAACGAAAAGACACAGCTTCTCTCGAAGCGTGTGAGAAACATTTATATGCACGGGCAGATAAGCTATATAGATGTGCTGTTCGGTGCGAAGAGCTTCAATGATTTTATTACGCGTATGGATCTTCTGACACGCGTAATAAAATCGGATTACAAGCTTTTGCAGAAGGTGCTGGAGGATAAGCGTGTTGTTGAGAAGGCAAAGGCGCAGCTGGAAAGCGAACGTAAGATGAGGATAGCCCTTGTCCGCGATGCCGCTTCAAAACGTGCTGAGCTGCGTGCAAGAAAGCATGATAAAGATGTCCTTCTTGAACGCATGGAGAATGATAAGGCGCTTTCGGAGCAGGCATACCAGGAAATGCTCGCGGCATCGAAAGAGGTTGAAAAACTCATTCAGGCACGCCGTTACCAGTACAGAGGGCCGGCTGTGTCGGGCGCGGGCGGACTGTTATGGCCTATTGCCAGCGACGAAATAACCTCTGATTTCGGATGGCGTACTCACCCTATTACGGGTGATTCGCGTTTCCACAGCGGTGTTGATATCGGTGGCGACTACGGTGAGCCGGTTTACGCCGCAGCAGCCGGAACTGTTGTTTACGCAGGCTGGATTTCAGGCTACGGCTATGCTGTTATCATTGACCACGGGGGTGGAATATCTACTCTCTACGGTCATAACGAGCAGCTTAATGTAGGTGAAGGGCAGAACGTGTCTAAGGGTGATGTTATCGCATACTGTGGCTCTACAGGAAACTCGACAGGACCGCACGTTCACTTCGAGGTGCGTGAAAACGGTGAGCCGGTTGATCCTATGGGCTACTTTTAAGAATTAAAGCAGGTGGAATTTTGCTAAGAAGCAGAAAGAAATATATTTTTGCCCTATTTGCGGCGGCAGTCGCCGGTTCGCTACTTACAATCGGCGGATTTGCATGGTCGCTTGGGCTTACACCGGATAAATACGCGCGGTTTGCCCGCTTCCTCATCATGATGCGCTTCGTGGAAACTCAGTATGTAGATGAGGTAAGCTACGACAAGCTCATGGACGGGGCCATATCCGGTATGGTGAAATCTCTGGGGGATCCGTACTCGGTCTATCTTGACCCGGAGATGTATAAAAAGCTGATTGAGCAGACAGGAGGCACCTTCGGCGGAATCGGTGTTGTAATGGGCTTTGAGAACGGAGTGCATATCATGTCCGTACTCGAAGGAACACCGGGAGAAGCTGCAGGGCTTGTGGTCGGAGATGAGATACTGGCGGTTGACGGAACGCCGACTTCGTCCATGGATTCTGAGACTACGGCAATGGCTATCCGCGGCGAGGCAGGAACGGAAGTCGTTCTTTTAATACGCCACGCTGACGGAACAGAACAGGAATATATCATAACACGTGATAATATTCACGTGAAAACGGCAGCGGGCCGTATGATTGACGGAACTTCAATCGGCTATATACGTATAGCGTCCTTTGGCGACACTACGGCAAAGGAGTTCGAGACGGACTACCGCAGGCTTCAGGATGAAGGAATGCAGGCATTGATTATTGATGTGCGCGCAAATCCCGGCGGTTATGTCAAAACATGCGTAGAAATTGCGGACCTCGTTGTCCCTGCAGGTCCTGTTGTTTCCGTAGTACAGCGCGACGGCACGAGAGAAGAACATTCATCTTCGCTTTCTGAGCCGACTGTTCCGATGGTGGTGCTCATCGACGGGAATTCGGCCAGTGCCTCCGAGATTCTTGCAGGCGCGCTGCAGGATACAGGCGCGGCAACACTGGTCGGAACTACTTCCTACGGAAAAGGTTCCGTGCAGGTGGTTCTGCCTATGCCTGACCGTACCGAAGCGGTGAAGCTCACAATCGCGCGTTACTATACGCCGAACGGGAGAAGCATCAACGGGGTAGGTATCACACCGGACGTTACTGTTGAGCAGCCGCAGGACGCAAGGACTGATATGCAGCTTGAAAAAGCCATAGACATACTTCGCGAAAAGCTGAAGAAAAGTCAGGAACAATAAAAACAAATTATATTGCCGCTGTTTGGATTCTGCGCAGGCAGGATTCGGACAGCGGCATTATTTTTGCCGGAACTGTGATTTCACGGTGTTTTGGGAAAATGAATAAAAACATGAAGATAATTCAGTTTTTACTTTCTTTTATACATAAAATATATTATAATAGAAGGCAGAAGGTTTAATCAGAAATTAATGAAAGGAGAATAATAATGGGGAAGCTGATGGGACGGCGCGAGCGGAAAAAGATAGAGTCTAAAAAGAGCATCATGCACGCGGCTGTACGGAATTTTACGGAAAATGGCGTGACAGAGACCTCAATCGCTGATATCATGAAAGAGGCCGGCCTTGGAGTAGGTACGTTTTACAACTATTTTGAGTCAAAGGTCGCGTTGCTTTTTTGTCTGCTTCAGGAGATTGCGGAGACGATTTGCAATCAGGCTGTGAAGTCTATGGATGACGGAGAGCCCGCAGAGACTATTCTTCGTGAGGCGGTCAAGAATACGACAGAAGCGCTTTCGGCAAATCCGTATGTACTTCCGCTGTTTTTGGGGACGGCGGGAAAAATTCCGAATGTGCGGGAGCATATGAATGAGAAGCCGGTGAGGTCTCCGGGATTTAAGAGTGTTTTTGCCGATATCATAAAATACGGCCAGAAGCACGGGGAATTCGACAAAACACTGGACCCGGATCTTGTCACAGAGATGTTCCATTCGATTTTTCAGGCAGCATCGTTCAGTTCGCTGCCGTATACGTTCGGTGACAATGTTGCCCGAAAGGTCGGGTTTATTTTAAAGGGCATTGAGCCCAGATAGGGAGAAGACAGGGAGAAGCTATGATCAGTGTTACGAAACTGTTGTTTTCAAGGAATTATGATGGAGATGATTTGAGATACCGGCCCGGCGCGGCGCAGATGAAGCATGGTGCCTCTGAGGGGCACGGACCTGTTGTTGCGTGGAATTCCACCCGCACATGCAATCTCAAATGCCGCCACTGCTATATGGACGCGGATGCAGCGAAGCATGAGAATGAGCTTACGACGGAGGAAGCAAAGCGTTTTATTGACGACCTCGCGGATTTTCATGTTCCTGCACTTCTTTTTTCGGGCGGTGAGCCGCTGGTACGTCCGGACTTTTTTGAGCTTGCCGCTTATGCGAAGCAGAAGGGTGTAAGGCCAACCCTTTCTACGAACGGTACACTTATCACCCGTGAGGTGGCACAGAAGATAAAGGATATCGGAGTTGCCTATGTGGGAATTTCGCTGGACGGACTGCAGGACGTCAATGATATGTTCCGCGGCAAGGAAGGCGCGTATGAGGCTGCAATGCAGGGCATTCGAAATTGTGTCGCAGTCGGGCAGCGTGTTGGTTTGCGATTTACTATAAATGAACATAATGTTAAAGAGCTTGATAATATCTTTGATTTTATAGAACGCGAGCAGATAAACCGAGTATGCTTCTACCATCTCGTTTATTCAGGACGCGGCGAAAAGATGGTCAAGGAGGACGTTACGCCTGAGGAGTCCCGCGCGGCAGTGGATACTATTCTTCGCCGTACCAGGGATTTTGAGGAGCGCGGTCTTGAGAAGGAGATTCTTACGGTTGACAACCATTGCGACGGTGTCTACATGTATCTGAAAGCAAAAGAGGCAGGAGATGAAAAGCTCGCAGAGCAGATATGGTCCTTCCTTTCCATGAATGGCGGCAACCGTTCGGGTATCGCCTTCGGTGAGGTTGACCCGGAGGGCTATGTCCATCCCGACCAGTTCACTCAGCACCATACCTTCGGAAATGTGCGCGAGCGCAAGTTCAGCGAGATTTGGCAGGATGTGGAAAATAATCCGATTCTTGCGGGCCTCAAGGACAGAAAGCCGCTTTTGAAGGGACGCTGTGCAACCTGCCGTTTCCTCTCGGTCTGCAACGGAAATTTCCGTACCCGTGCCGAGGCACGTACGGGAGATTACTGGGAATCCGATCCTGCATGCTATCTGACGGATGAAGAGATTCACGGGGAGGCAGTTAAATGATTGTATCCTGGAACACCACCAACGCCTGCAATCTGACCTGCGCTCACTGCTACCGTGATGCGGGAGCGAAGGCAGAGGACGAGCTTTCAACGGCAGAAGCTAAAAAAATGCTCACGGAAATCGCCCGTGCAGGCTTTAAGATAATGATTTTTTCGGGCGGAGAGCCACTCATGCGACCTGATATTCTGGAGCTTGTAAAATTTGCTTCGGATTTGGGACTTAGACCGGTTTTCGGTACGAACGGAACTCTTATTACACCGCAGCTGGCAAAGGATTTGAAGGCCGCGGGGGCCATGGGCATGGGAATCTCCCTGGACTCCCTGGATAAGAAAAAGCATGATAAATTCAGAGGACAGGAAGGCGCCTGGGAAGCCGCTGTACGGGGCATGGAAAACTGCCGCGCGGCGGGACTGGCTTTTCAGATTCATACGACAGTCATGGACTGGAACGAATCTGAGCTTGAGGCAATGACGGATTTTGCCGTGGAAAAGGGCGCGGTTGCGCATCATTTCTTCTTCCTTGTCCCGACGGGACGTGCAACCTCTATAGAGGAGGAATCCCTGCGTGCGGAACAGTACGAGGCTGTTCTTACACGTATTATGAAGAAGCAGCAGGAGGTCGACATAGAGCTTAAGCCGACCTGCGCGCCGCAGTTTTTGCGGATTGCGGCACTCATGGGAGTAAAGACAAGATTCCGCAGGGGCTGTCTCGCGGGACTGGCATACTGCATCATCGGTCCCCGTGGAAAAGTGCAGCCGTGCGCGTACCTCAATATGGAAATCGGCGATGTGAGAAAGCAGCCCTTTGATGAGATATGGAAGAACAGCGAGGTATTGAAGAAGCTTCGCACGATGGATTATTCGGGAGGCTGCGGCACCTGCAAGTTCAAGCATGCATGCGGAGGCTGCCGTGCCCGTGCGGCGTATTACCACGACGGGGACTACATGGCGGAGGAGCCGTGGTGCCTGTATCATGGACGCAAAGGACAGTGAATGGACAGCTAATGATTAAAGTCGTTTTTTGTGATATGGATGGAACTCTTCTTGACGCGGAAGGAAAGATGCCACCTCAGTTTGATGAGGTGATGTCCGAGCTGAAGGAGCGCGGCGTTTTGTTTGCGCCTGCCAGCGGCCGTCAGTATTCGGCACTTTTGAAGCAGATGGGAAAATATATAGATGATTTCCTTTTTGTTGCTGAGAACGGAACCTTCGTTGCACGTCATGATGAGGAGCTTTTTTCAAATGAACTGGACCGGGAGGATATCCTGCGTGTGCTGGACGCCGCGGGAGAGATTCCGGGAGCGTACCCTGTTGTCTGCGGAAAGCGTCTTGCTTTTGTAACGCGGATGTGGGAGCCTTACTTTGACGCAATGCGCCAGTATTTTACCCAGTGCAGGTTTGTTGATGATATACGCGAGGCGGCGGAGCAGGAGGAAGTCATCAAGGTGGCTGTATGCGATGCCGAGCGCGGACATGCGGAGGAGTATATTTATCCGCAGCTCAGAGATGCCGTTGCGGACCCGCTGCAGGTGGTTTTGAGCAGCGGCTATTGGGTTGATATAATGAATCCCGACGTCAGCAAGGGCACAGCAATTAAAAAAGTACAGCAGCTTTTGGGTGTAAAGCCCGAAGAATGTGCTGCCTTCGGCGATTATCTCAATGATGTTGAGATGCTTGAGTCAGTCGGTTACGGATTCGCAATGGAAAACGCGCATCCCGATGTAAAAAAGGTCGCGAAATACACCGCGCCGCCCAATACGGAATACGGAGTTATGACAAAGCTGCGCGAGATGATGGCGCAGGGCATGATGGGATAAATGACAAGAACCTTTCCACGGAAGGGTTCTTTTTTTATTTTGGCTTCGACAAAATCACGGCAATGGCGTAATATATGTATGTGTAAAATTGTAAATCGGAGGGAAGAAATATGATACTTGATTATCACATGCATTTTGAACACGGAAGCTACGACGCTGCATGGGTACAGGGCTTTTTTGACGCGGCTGAGAAGCGCGGTATTGATGAGATTGGCATTTCGGAGCACAGTCACGGCTTCGAGGAGTTTGAACCCTTCTATTATAATGATCTTATTCTGGACGATTCCTTTGTGGGAGAGTTTCAGCAGAAATGGCTGAAAAAGAAAAAGTTCATGTACTCTCTTGAGGATTATTTTGATTTTATGGAGGAGCTGAAGCTGGCAGGTCATGATGTGAAGACAGGCATCGAGGTCTGCAATTTCCGTCAGCAGGTGGCGGTAAAAAATATTCTGCGCCAGTATCCCTTCGACTATATCATCGGCTCGGTGCACTTCCTTCAGGGCTGGGCGTATGATTCATCTGAAATAAAGGACGAATGGAATAACCATTCGCTTGAAGAGATATATGAATGGTATACCTCGGAGGCCGAGTATCTCTGCGCGGGAGGAACCTATGATGTGCTGGGGCATCCCTTCAACATAAGGCTCTTCAAGTTCCTGCCGGACTTTGATGTGACACCGTATCTTGAACGTGTGGCAAAGGCGATGAAAAAAGCAGACATGGTTGTTGATGTGAACACGGGGACATTATACAGATATCCGATTAAAGAGATATCGCCGTATCCTGATTTTATGGAGATGGCGGCTGAATATCATCTGCCCATATCCTTCGGATCTGATGCTCATGAGCCGGAGGACTGCGGTGCTTACATTGATGATGCCATTGCATATGTGAAGAAGTACGGCTATACGGAGTCGGTCCGCTTTGACAAACGCGACCGCAGCATGGTCAGGTTCTGACGTCTGTGTACGGGCGCGGGTATAGCTTGGCAGATTATCACTGAAGACACTTCCTTTGATTGACATTAACGGATTTCTTGATGTACAATATGCAGATGGAAAGAAGGGTGAGAAAATGCCAAGTTATTTTATGGCTTTTTTCGTTGCGGCGGCAGCTGCTGTCTTTGTGACGCCGCTTGTTATTAAGCTTGCATTTAAGACCGGTGCTCTTGACGCGCCGGACGCACGAAAGGTTCATAAGAAACCGATTCCGCGTATCGGCGGGCTCGGAATATACGCTGCATTCATGACGGCAATGCTGATGTATCTTTCTTCGAATGAGCTTCCTGAGGATATTGCGCAGGGAATGATGGGACTCATGATTGGCGGAACACTTATCGTGATTCTCGGTCTTATCGACGACTATAAGAATCTTCCGGCAAAGGTCAAGCTGCTTGGACAGATTGTCTGCGCGGCTGTTGCGGTAGGATTCGGTGTCCGCATTGATTTCATCACGGACCCGTTCGGCGATATCCTTTATCTCTATGACTATGTTACGATTCCGGGATCCATATTCTGGATGGTAGGCATTACGAATACGGTAAATCTTATCGACGGACTGGACGGCCTTGCAGCCGGTGTTTCGACGATTGCTTCAGTGACGATTTTTCTCGTTGCGCTTCAGCAGGATATCCTGCTTGTGGCTGTAGTTACGGCTGCTCTTGCAGGTTCCGCGTTCGGATTCCTCTGGTATAACTTCAACCCGGCTAAGATTTTTATGGGCGATACGGGCAGCATGTTCCTGGGATTCATGCTTTCGGGTATTTCCATTATCGGCGCGGTAAAGAGCGCAACTACTATTGCGCTTATCGTGCCTATTCTCGCGCTCGGTCTCCCGATTCTTGATACTGCATTTGCTATTGTACGGCGCTATCGCGGCGGCGTACCTATTTTCAAACCGGACAAGGGCCATCTCCATCACCGTCTGCTGAATCTTGGTTTTACACAGCGGCAGGCAGTGCTTTTGATGTATGTCATCAGTGCGCTTCTGGGCTCCAGTGCTATCGCAATGACTGAGGTTTCCGGAGGACTCGCGCTTTTGATAATGCTCGGGGTAGTGGCGGCCGTTCTTTACGGAGCTAAACGTATCGGCATTTTTCGGATGAATACATCTACTTCGGCGCAGAGCCGCTGAACGGAGGACTGTTGGGATGGCAGAAAAAAAGATAAAGGTAATGACCGTTTTCGGCACACGGCCCGAAGCTATTAAAATGGCTCCGGTTGTTTTGGAGCTCGAAAAACATTCCGATATGATTACACCGGTCGTGGCTGTAACTGCACAGCACCGTGAAATGCTCGACCAGGTACTGAATCTCTTTCATATCAAACCCGACTATGATCTGGATATCATGGCTGCGGGGCAGACGCTTTTTGATATTACCATGCGTGCCATGGGCGGACTGGACAAGGTCCTTTCCGAGGAAAAGCCGGATATCGTGCTGGTACACGGCGATACGACTACTACCTTTGCGGGCGCTCTTGCCGCATATTACCACCAGACAGAGGTGGGACATGTGGAGGCGGGCCTTCGCACGCATAACAAATACTCGCCGTTCCCGGAGGAGATGAACCGTCATCTGACAGGTGCCATTGCGGACCTGCATTTTGCGCCCACGTCTACGTCCGAGAACAACCTTCTGATGGAAAATGTTCAGGAGGATAATATTTTCGTAACGGGAAATACTGTCATTGACGCGCTGCATCATACGGTGCGCGATGAATTTGATTTTGACCCGTCCCTTGCAGGCATCGGTTTCGGCAAACACCGTATCGTGCTTGTTACGACGCACCGCCGTGAAAATCTCGGCGAACCAATGCGCCACGTCTATCAGGCATTGAAACAGCTTATTGAAGAAATTCCTGATATTGAAATCGTTTTTCCCGTACATAAAAATCCGAAGGTACGGGAGGTCGTTAAGGAGGAGCTTGGCGGCGTAGAACGTGTTCATCTTATTGATCCGCTGGACTACGAGCCTTTTGCAAACCTCATGCACCGTTCTGCCATTATCCTCACGGACTCCGGCGGAGTTCAGGAGGAAGCTCCGGCATTGGGCAAACCTGTCCTTGTTCTCCGCGATACGACGGAGCGTCCGGAGGCTGTTGCCGCAGGAACGGTAAAGCTTATCGGAACAGACCGGGAACGTGTCTACAGTGAGGCAAAACGTCTTTTGACAGATGCCGGGGAATACAGCCGCATGGCCGAGGCGGTTAATCCGTACGGCGACGGCAGAGCTGCCGAACGTATTGTGCAGGCAATCCTCTATCACTATGGACTGGCGCCGGAAGCTCCGCAGCGTTTCAAGGGCGTTGACTAACATCAGAATATTGAGGGATTCGTATGAAGGATGACAAAGGAAACAATTCCAAAAATCCAAAGAATCCGTGGGAAAATTATGAAGAGCTGCGTAGAGTTGTCTATGCGGCTTCTTTGTTTTTCGGGCTTGGAATTTATCTTGCGACGACTGTCGGAGTATGTATCTGGCTCGGTATGAAATTTGATGCATTTTTCGGAACGGAGCCAAAGGGCCTTCTCACGGGAATTTTCTTAGGATTTCCTGTGGCAATCTTTTCTTTATATAAAAAAATGATAGAGAAAAGATAGTTTTTTCTTGCGTTCATATATTTATAAGCAGTATAATAATGCTAAGTTGTGTTCAGTATTCATCTGAGGCTTAAGGCCGGGGAGGAATATGGGAAAATTCTTATCAGTATATGGTCGGGGCGGCATTTGGATGACCAAGCTCCTGGCGCTCAGCACGCTCATAATGTCTCTCGCTCTGCTGTCTATGGGAGAGGGAACACTTATCGGCGCGCTTTTTGTCGGGTATTTTACGGCAGCCTTATGTTGTTGGACCATGACGAACCGCATGAGCGGGGCGGCTTTCGATGAGAAGAAGGCAGTCCGGCAGTTCAGGCGTGGGCCGTTTATACGGTTCGGGTCGCTGGCAGCGATTTTGGCACTCATGGCAAAGATATCATCTTCAGCCTTCTTCGTCACTATCGTGGGCTACTTCCTGTTCATGTTTCTTGCGTTTGGATGTCTTGTGGCGTCCAGGCTCAGGAAGTCTGATGAGGATTGATATTTTACAAGCAAAGGAGGGGGGTTTATGGACAAAATCGGTGTCCGCGAGGTCATAGAGATTGGCGGCTATACATTTAACGAGCATACCATTCTCATGACATGGCTTACGATGGCAATCGTAATCCTGGTCGCGGTACTGGCGACGCGGAATCTTAAAGAGGTTCCGACGGGATGGCAAAACGCAGTTGAGGCGATTGCGGAGCTTTGGGAGACCCAGGTCAAGAACATGATCGGCAAAGAAGGACTTTTCCTTGTCCCGCTTTTCATGACGGTGTTCCTGTATCTGATGATAGCCAACTGGCTTGGTCTGACTCCGGGGATGGAATCTCCGACAAACGATTTGAACACGACGCTGAGTATGGCTATCCTGATGACATTCTTCGTCAATCACGGCGTTGGAATTGCGAAACAGGGAATCGGCCATCTGAAGCATTTCGTTGAGCCGTTTGCGCCGTTCATCATCGTAAATGTTATCGAAGAATTGTCGCGGCCGGCATCGCTTGCCTTCCGTCTTTTCGGTAATATCCTGGCAGGTGAGGTTCTCATCATCATCATTCTGGCACTTGTGCCGGGTGTTGTGAACTGGCTGCCGAGCACACCTTGGGTGCTTTTCAGTATCTTCGTCGGCGTTGTACAGGCATACATCTTTACGATGCTTTCCATTACGTACATCGCACCGTCTGTTAAAAAGCATCACGATTGATTTAACTATTGAAAGCCGTGGCGGGCTGCGGTATAAGATACCGCGTTATTCAGCCATTTATCAAAAAATTTTTTATTTATTTAAGGGAGGATTTTATCCATGTCACCAGTTATTATGTCTCTTATCGCAGTTATGGTTATTATGTGCGTTGCAGCTGTTATGGCTGTTTACGGCGATTCCAAGGTTCTCAGCCGTCTGATGGAAGGTATCACACGTCAGCCGGAAGCTAAAGATGCACTTTTCACGAACGCACTCGTTTCCTGCGGTCTTATCGAGTCCATGCCGATCATCGCAACGGTTGTTGTTCTTATCCTTATCTTCGCTAACCCGCTCCTCGCAAAATAAGCCAGAGTGAATAGAAAGGCGACAGCTTGTTCGAGCGGTCGCCTTTTCATAAGGTAAGGAGGTATAGGGATGTTAGACATCAACTCTACATTTTTTGTGCAGATTTTGAACTTTCTCGTCCTCCTTCTGGTGCTCAAAAAGTTTGCCTGGGGCCCGCTCCTCGCTACGCTTCATGCCCGTACGGAAAAGATTGAAAACAATATCCGTATGGCAGATGAGGACCGCGCTCAGGCCGCAGAGATGAAGAAGGAATACGAAGCGAAGCTCGCAGATGCACGCAGCAAAGCACAGGAAATCCTTGACGCTGCAAACCAGCGTGCAGCCGAGGACACGAAGGCTCAGAAGGAGTCCACGCGTCTTGAGGTTGAAAAGATGAAAGAAACAGCTAAAGCGCAGATCCAGCTGGAACGCGACGAAGCTGCTAAACAGATGAAGGGTCATATGATTACTTTGTCTCTTGCCGCTGCTGCAAAGCTGATGGGCCGCAAAATGGACGACGCCGCTGACGAACAGATCGTAGCGGAGTTCATCGATGGTCTCACGAAAGATAAGATCGGTGATTTGTCATGTTAAATTTACAGCTTGCAAACAAGTACTCCCGGGCCATTTTCCTGCTCGCGCAGGAGGAGAATAAGCTGGACGAGTACGGCAAAGAGCTCAAGCAGCTCAGTGCTGACATCGACAGCTTTCCGGAACTGAAAACATATCTGGCAAGCCCGATGATTCCCGTGCAGGCAAAAAAAGAAGTAGCCGCTAAAGCAAGTGCGGAAGAAGGTCTTTCCCAAATGGTGCAGAATTTCTTCTGCATGCTGGTGGAAAAGGGCCGTTCCGAGCTTCTTGACGAAATCGTAAGCGAGTATGAAAGCTTTGCCAACGAAGCGTTGGGCATTGTTGTCGCGGATGTTACCACGGCACGTGAGCTTAAGGCTTCGCAGGCAGAAAGCCTTTCCGGCAAGCTTGCGGAAGTCACAGGAAAGCAGATCAAGCTGCGTCCGCACCTGGACCCGAAAATCATCGGCGGTGCTATCGTCCGTATGGGCGACAAACGCATCGACGGCAGCCTGACCGGCAAATTGCAGGCTCTGCAGGCAGAGCTATTAGCGGATTAAGTGTGAAATTGGGGTGACAGCTAAGTTATGAAGATGAATCCGGAAGAGATAACAGCCATCATCAAAGACCAAATCAAAAACTATAACGTTGATTTGAGCGTTGATGATGTCGGTACTGTTATCGAAATCGGCGACGGCATTGCCCACATCCACGGCCTGCAGAAGGCTATGGCAGGCGAGCTGCTCGACTTCGGTAACGATATATTCGGCATGGTCCTCAACCTTGAGCAGGACAATGTCGGCGCCGTTGTTCTCGGTCGTGAGACAGAGATCATGGAAGGCGCAACGGTAAAACGCACGGGCAAAATCATGCAGGTGCCGGTAGGCGAAGCAATGATCGGCCGTGTCGTTGATGCTCTCGGCCGTCCTATCGACGGCAAAGGACCTATCGAGACGACGGAATACCGTCCTATCGAGAATAAGGCTCCTGGCATCGCAGACAGAAAATCAGTCCATGAACCGCTCCAGACAGGTATCAAATCCATTGATGCCCTTGTTCCTATCGGACGTGGACAGCGCGAATTGATCATCGGTGACCGTGGTACAGGTAAAACTTCTATCGCTGTCGATACGATCATCATCCAGCACGACCAGAACTGTTTCTGCGTCTATGTTGCATTCGGACAGAAAGCGTCCTCAGTTGCAC
>NZ_CDXDFU010000004.1:0-1942 GCF_978017985.1 Schwartzia sp. (in: firmicutes)
AACACACAGCCCAATCAAGAATACACATACCATAAACAACCTGCGCATGATTATCCCCCAACGCATCAATGCTAAAATTATTTACTTTTTCTCAATTCCCTGTCCGCATTTCTTAGGCTTCTCCTTTGCAATCAGGTACAAAGGGCGCCCCTTTGTTTCCTCAAAAATTCTGCCGATATATTCTCCCATAATTCCGAGAATAAAAAGCTGAACTCCGCCAAAGAAAAGCACACAGCCGAGAATCGTAGCCCAGCCGGGAACAGCATCGTTCTCAACGTATTTTACGAAAAGCACGTGCAGGAACAGACAGAAGCTGATAAAACCCGAAAGCACGCCCGCATAAAGTCCGAATCTCAACGGCAGCGTTGAAAATGCCAAAATGCCGTCAACTGCGAAATGAAGCATCTTACGCGGTGAAAACTTCGAAACCCCTGCAAAACGCGGCGGTGCCACAAACTCGATTTTCGTCTGTCTGAAACCCATTGCCGCGATAAGTCCTCTGATGAACCGCGCATGCTCGCGGTAACGGCGAAATGCCTCCACTACAATTTTATCCATAAGACGGAAATCAGAACCGCCCGGCTGAATAGGTACGCTTGAAACCATATTAAGAATCTTGTAATAGAGCGAAGATGTTGCCTTCTTAAGAAAGGACACTCCTTCCGTAGTTACACGTACAGTCTGAACGATCTCATAGCCGTTCTCCCATTCCTTCAAAAGAGTCGGTATCATTTCAGGCGGATGCTGCATATCTCCGTCCATGGTGATTACCGCATCACCGTCTGCATTATCCAGGCCGCAGGTAAGCGCAAGCTGATGGCCGCTGTTTCTGGCAAGAAAAATCGGCTGGACACGCTCGTCTTCCTTTTCAAGCTCACGCAAAATAACACGGCTGTTATCCTTCGAGCCGTCATCTACAAAAACAAGCTCAAAATCATACTCCGTGAGCGTAGCCATAGCTTCGCAAACTGCCTCATAAAAATGACGCAGGTTAGCTTCTTCATTATAAACAGGTACAACAATCGAAACTAATTTCATAAAGACATTCCTTCATCATATAATTCAATATCCTTATTATTATAATGCCTTCAATCAAAGTTTGCCATAGGCAAACTTTCATCTGCGGCATTTCATCAAGCATCAGCTTGATATAACGCCATTGTTCGGATTTTGCCAAAGGCAAAATATTCCCCCCGAAAACCAAACAGGCTGATATGCCCGCAAACGGCACACCAACCTGTTTAGACGTGTTACTTATTCAGTTTCTCTACCGGGAAATTGAAGTACATATCAGGATAAGGTTCATTTTTCAGGAAGAAGTGCCACCATTCCGTATCAATCGGATTAAAGCCGTGACGCAGCATTACGTCTCTGAGCATCATACGGTTGGCGAACTGCTTCTCCGTAATTTTTCCTTCCTTCGGTACAGCATTTCCTTTATATTTTCCTGTATATTTCCCTGTCTCAGGATCTCCGCACCAGTCGGGATGACTTTCCAGCCCGAAGTGGTCGAAGGTACCTCCCATGTCCACTTCCTTGCCTGTCTTCAGATCGAAAAGTGTGAGGTCTATGGCAGAGCCGCGGCTATGACCTGATTTCGCATCAATATATCCGTCAGCGAAAAGTCTCGTTTTGTCAACCTGCGGATAGAAGTACGTCTTCATACGCGCATCTTTGAGATTTTCTGCCCAGGCAACAAAGTTGTCCACGGCCTCCTGCGGACGATACGCATCGTAGACCTTAAGACGGTAGCCTTTTTCCTTCAGCTCATCAGAGACAGCCTTAAGTGCCTGCGCAGCTTCCCTGCTCATGAGTACGCAGGGCTCATGATATCCGTTGATACGGTCTCCGACAAAGTTATATGTCGAAAAATAACGCACCTCCTGAATGATATCGGGAACTACATCGGATAACACCACAAATCCCGTGGAATCATTTATGT
>NZ_CDXDFU010000005.1:0-1691 GCF_978017985.1 Schwartzia sp. (in: firmicutes)
CGTCGCCGCCGAACCGCTCAACAAGCGACATGAAACGTTTTGAGCGAAGTGTAGCCGTTGTGGCCATAACAAGAATTTTTCCCTGTGGTGCAGCAGCTACGGCAGGCTTCACAGCAGGTTCTGTCGCGACAATAATAAGTTTTGGATATTTTGCTCTTAATCCTTTTGCTGCCACACCCGTAATTGTGTTGCAGCCGATTACAATAGCTTTACACCCCTGTCTGACGAGATTTTCCATTACATCAACGGAAAGCTCCATTATTTCAGAGTCAGATTTTGTTCCGTATGGAGCATTCACAGAATCTCCAAAGTAAATATAATTTTCGTTTGGCAAAAGAGCTACAAGCTCTCTGAGTACGCTTACACCGCCTACTCCCGAATCAAATACGCCGATTGGCTGATTCTTTTCCATTAGGCATCCCTTTCTAAATTCATTCAAAACAAAAACCCGGAAAACTCTCTCCGGGTCAGTAATCATTGGAGGCGACACCCAGAGTCGAACTGGGGATAAAGGTTTTGCAGACCTCGGCCTTACCACTTGGCTATGTCGCCGCTGGAGCGGAAAACGGGGCTCGGACCCGCGACCCCCACCTTGGCAAGGTGGTGCTCTACCACTGAGCTACTTCCGCAATGGCGACCCGGATGGGACTTGAACCCATGATCTCCGCCGTGACAGGGCGGCATTCTAAACCGACTGAACTACCGGGCCGTTTATCGCTACTGATTAGCGACAAGTAATATTATAATGCCTTAAATCAGCGTTTGTCAACGAGAAACTTTACTTCGAAGTACCGTTTATTCAAAGTCAATCATATTTTCCTCGCACCATTCCCGGGCGACCTTCATAAAATACTTATGAAGAAACGCTTCCCACTCTGCAGTCAGCTTCATTTCTTTCATAAGCTTCTTGCAGTACGGCTCGCGCATATTCTGATCATAAACTTCCTGAAGTCTGCTCCGAAGATCGTCATCAACATGCTTCGAGGATATGAAATCTCCAAAAAGCTCACGGAAATCATAATCCCCTAAATTAGGGATTACAACATAGCGCTGCCAGTCCTCTTCCCACATAATTGATTGATCCATTTGAGCCTCATCGTCCTGCTCAAAATTGTCAGCGTCTGCTTTTTCAGATATAGAAGAAGTGCTAAGCAAAATCTTTCCCTTCTCCAAATCAACATATCCGGTATGTGTTTCCGATACTGCAAACGCATCGGCCAGTTCATGAAGTTTAATTTTCAAAACATAACTCCTTAAATTTAGATTTCAAACAATTCTTCTGCTGTATCAAGAATTGAATCACGTCTTTTTTTGGCTTTGAGAAAATAATCATGTATTTTCTGTCTGTCTTTTGCTTCCATATATTTTATCACATCATCCAAAATCGACTGAACCTCACGCAAATGCGCGGTAATCGATTCTGCATTGGTCATGCATATATCTGCCCACATATCGGCATTTGAGGAAGCAATACGGGTGGTATCCTTAAATCCGCCTCCCGCGAGCTTTATGCAGGATTTCATATCCTCATCGCTTCGCTCAAGCAGAGTAACCAGAGCAGCCGCGGCTACATGAGGTACATGACTGATGATGGATGCGCATCTGTCGTGCTGTGATACAGGCAGAGTCGTCAGATTTGCCCCTGTTAAGGACAAAATATCCTCGAACCATTTTACCACATCAGGCGGAGC
>NZ_CDXDFU010000006.1:0-15301 GCF_978017985.1 Schwartzia sp. (in: firmicutes)
GTACCGATGTACACCATCACTCGCGAATTTTTTCGTTCCTCGATACTGGCAAAAATCCCTTCGTTATATACAAACCTTTGAAGCTTTGAATGGCTCTAAAAGTTTCTAGAATTACCTTTTAATAAAGGAATTTCATAGTTTTGCCGCCACAACATCACCAATCAATTTCGTCATAAATGACTCATTTCTTGAGATGTTTGGCATGGGCACCATTAACCAATCGCTAAAAAGCTCTTGGATTGTGCCACACAAACTTTGTATGTTTACTACTTTTAAAAGTAGTACCATCATCTGGCTTTAAATCATGTGTGCATGATTTAATTATTGCATTGTTTAGTTTTCAAAGAACACCACACTCGTTCTTTTTGTCTATAACTTTGTTGCTTCTCGACTTCCTCGGTCAGCGTACTAGGTTATGTACGCTTCGGTCGGGCGTCTCGTCGCGCCTCGTTCTAGGCAAAAATCACTTCGTGTCTGTACTGACTTTCAAGCTTTTGCTTCGTGAGTCAGCTTGTTTAGTATATCTTTTTATCTATCCCTTGTCAATACCCTTTTTAAGTTATTTTTAAGGGGATAAATGGTGGGCAGGGATGGATTCGAACCATCGTAGCCTACGGCGACGGATTTACAGTCCGTTCCCTTTAACCACTCGGGCACCTACCCATGCAACAGCACCTAAGCGCTGGAAAATGCTTTGGTTGCGGGGATAGGACTTGAACCTATGACCTTCGGGTTATGAGCCCGACGAGCTACCGACTGCTCCACCCCGCGATGTTTGCCTGCCTTGTTAATCACTGGCTGACAAGTAAAGATTATAGTATATGTCGCAGGGTTTGTAAAGGGCTTTTGTAAAAGTTTTTTAGATTTTTTGAATCTTTTTTTCTTCAATCACCCTGTCAAGGATAATCCCCGCCAGTTCACGCTTGGGCAGAAGCGGGAATTCCTCTACGCTTCCGTCTCTTCCGAGAAGCTTTATGAGATTAGTCTCCGAGTTAAATCCTGCCTGGGGCTTCGTGACATCATTTGCCACGATATAGTCGAGATTCTTCTTCTCGACCTTCGCCTTTGCGTTTTCAATAAGGTTCTGTGTCTCTGCTGCAAATCCCACGAGAACCTGTCCCTCTTTTTTGCGTTTGCCGAGTTCAAAGAGAATGTCAGGATTCTTTTCCAGTACGAGTGTAAGCTCTCTGTCATTCTTTTTGATTTTCTGGTCTGCGACTTCCTTCGCGTGATAGTCCGCCACCGCAGCCGCCTTGATTACAATACGGCTGTCCTCTGCTTCACGCAGTACAGCCTCCATCATTTCCTTGGCTGATTCCACAGGAATAAACTCTTTGAGTCCTTCCGGCGGAACGAGTGCCGACGGTCCCGATACGAGGACAACATCAGCGCCGCGTGAAACAGCCTCTGCGGCAATAGCATAGCCCATACGTCCGCTGGAACGGTTTCCTATATAACGTACAGGGTCTATCGGTTCTACTGTGCCTGCCGCCGTCACAAGAACCTTTACTCCGCGCAGGGATTCGTTCCCCTTGAAGTAATCTTCCATGACACGGACAAGCTCAACAGGCTCAGGCAGACGTCCCGGTCCTGTTGTTCCGCATGCAAGATATCCGCTTGCGGGCTCAATGATATGCGCTCCTGCTTTTCTGAGTGTCTCGATGTTTTTCTGAACAACGGGATTCGTATACATATTCGTATTCATTGCAGGCGCATAGAAAACCGGCGCTTTTGTTGCCAAAAGCGTCGTAGAAAGCATATCATCTCCGATGCCCACCGCCGCTTTGGCAATTATGTTTGCCGTAGCCGGCGCTATGAGAAAAGCGTCTGCAAGCTGAGCCAGTGCTATATGCTGCACGTTAAAATTCGTTACAGGCGCCCACATGTCGCTGGTCACCGCTTGTCCGGTGATTTCGCGGAAGGTAAGCTCCGTCACGAATTCCTTTGCTTCCTTCGTCATTATGACATGAACCTCTGCCCCTGCCTGACGAAGCTTGCTGGCAACCTCTACGGATTTGTAGGCAGCTATGCCGCCTGTCACTCCCAGAACAATCTTTTTCCCTTTGAGCATCTTTTCCATTCCTTCATTACCGCCGTGCCGTGCACGGGGTTTGATTTATTTGGTTTATTATTTGATACTTGCTTTTGTGCGCGAATAGCTGATGCGGTCTGCAGCTACCTCAGAGAGAGCCTTCGTTACGTTTTTGGTCGTTTTTGCTTCGACCTTGACCTCTGCTCCGTCCAGAAGCTGACGTGCGCGCTTTGCCGCCAGTACGACCAGCGTATAACGGCTGTCTACCTTTTTCAAAAGTTCCTTCAACGGCGGTGTTACGATATCCATTACAATCATTCTCCTTTACTCTTGCAAATTGCATTTATAACAGAGGTGCACCGCTTGGAGCGGTAATGCTCTGCCTTCAAAATCCCTGCGACCGCATCAACGGTATCATCAACGGATTCATTTACTACTGCATACTGATATTTTTCCGCGAGCTTTATTTCTCCCACGGCTGATTCCAGACGGCGTTCGATGCTTTCTTCGGCATCAGTTGCACGTCCGCGGATTCTCTTTTCCAGCTCCTCCAATGATGGAGGAAGAATAAAGATATATACTCCTTCAGGAAATTTCTCCATGACGTTCAGCGCGCCCTGTGTATCAATTTCCAAAAGAATATCCTTACCCTGTGCCAGCTTCTCGCGGATAGGCGCCAGCGGTGTCCCGTAATAGTTTCCGTAGACCTCCGCCCACTCAAGAAGCTCGCCCTTCCGGATCATTTCTTCAAAGACGGCCTTTTCCTTGAAATAATAGTTTACACCGTCCTGCTCTCCCGTCCGGGGCTTGCGTGTAGTCGCGGAAATGGAATAGGCAATCTCCGGATGTTTTTTAAGAAGAGCGCTGCAGACAGTGCCTTTTCCGGTACCCGATGGGCCCGATACAACAATAAGACATCCTTCTCTCATTCTTCTACATCCTTTGCTTTAAAATCCTGCTCGTCAGATCCCGAAACACGGTGTGCCACTGTCTCCGGCTGTACTGCTGAAAGGATTATGTGGCTGCTGTCCGTCACGATAACGGAGCGTGTACGTCTGCCGTATGTAGCGTCAATGACAGAGCCCTTTTCGCGGGCCTCCTGTACAATGCGCTTGATTGGTGCGGACTCAGGGCTGACGATTGCTACAATGCGGTTCGCCATAACAATATTACCAAACCCGATATTGATAAGCTTAATATCCATCATTGCACCTCATTCAAGATTCTGTATCTGCTCACGCAGCTTTTCAATCTCGCTTTTCACATCGACTACAATCTGTGCGGCCTCAGCATTATTTGCTTTGGACGCCGTAGTATTTATCTCACGGTTCATTTCCTGTATGAGGAAGTCGAGCTTGCGTCCGACAGGCTCATCGGATTCCAGTATTTTACGGAACTGCATAAAATGGCTTTTCAGACGAACCATTTCCTCCGTGAAGTTCACACGATCGGAATAGATTGCAGTTTCCTGAATAATACGGTTCTGGTCGATTTCTTCCTCCGCAAGAAGCTCCGAAAGAGTCTTTTGAAGACGCTCGCGGTATGCCGCTACAATCTGCGGGCCAAGCTCAGCAATCTTGCCGACCATAACCTCCATACGGTCAAGTCTGTCCAGAAAATCCTGCTTGAGATTTGCGCCCTCTTCCTCGCGCATGCGGGTAAGATTATTCAGCGCCTGCTCCATTGCAGAAGCAAGTATCTCTTCCAACCCCTCAAAGGTTTCCTCTGCGTCTTCTGCCTTGATAATGTCCGGGAACGAAGCAATCTGCAGTACATCGTCCGGACGTGGCAGATGAAGCTCATCACTTAGGTCGTTCAATGCCTTATGGTAAGCAATCGCCAGGTTTTTGTCAACCCGTATGCTTTGCGCCCTGTCACGCTTGTCTGTAAAGGAAACATTTACATCCAGCTTTCCGCGGGAAACGTATTCCTTTATTTTCTTTTTCATGCCTTCCGCGAAGGCATCAATTTTATGCGGCATGTGAAAGCCGACTTCAAGATATCTCTGGTTTACCGATTTTAGTTCAATGAGGACACGATAGCTTTCATCCTCTGCCGTGCCGGCTCCGAAGCCGGTCATACTTTTCAGCATACTCTCGCTCCCATCCGCTTCTTTTTAATAAGTTCCTTCGTAAACCTCTTCCGCAGGACCTGTCATATATATATGATTGTCCTTTTCGTTCCACTCGATGAAGAGCTTTCCTCCGTCAAGCTCCACCTCTGCCTGTCTGTCCGTGCGGTCGTTTAACACACATGCCGTCAAAGTAGCACATGCACCCGTGCCGCAAGCCATAGTGACCGCCGCGCCGCGTTCCCAGACACGCATACGCACATGGCTGCGGTCCCGTACGGAAACAAACTCCGTATTCACGCGGTTTGGAAATGCCTCATGGGATTCAAAGGCAGGCCCAAGTTTTTCTATATCAAGGGTTGAAAGGTCGTCCCACAGGACAACACAATGAGGATTTCCCATTGAAACGCATGTTACCTTATAAGATTCTCCGAGTACAGTAAGCGGCTTACTTACCACACGGCCCGGTCCGAAGCCCGCCGTAGGAATCTTTTCTGCCTCAAGAACAGGCTCTCCCATATCCACGCGAACGCCTGTGATTTTACCGTTTTCCTTTATAATCCGCGGTACCAATATACCTGCGCCGGTCTCAACAGTAAATTCCTCTCCCGGCACAAGACCAAGCTCATATACCCAGCGTGCAAAGCAGCGTATGCCGTTGCCGCACATCTCTGCTTCACTGCCGTCAGTATTATAGATACGCATTCTGGTATCAGCCTTGTCCGACGGACGTATAAGAATAAGTCCGTCCGCGCCGATGCCGAAATGGCGGTCGCACATTTTTATGGAAAGCTCTGCGGGATTTTTTATGCTTTCGCTCCTGTCGTCCACAAGCACGAAATCATTGCCGCAGCCCTGCCATTTGGTAAATTCTATTGCCATAGGGTTCCTCCGCTAAAAAAGTCATTTTTAAGGTATCAACATTTTCTTAATATTTTAGTCTTTTCCGTCTGCCTGCGCAAGAGAGGAAAGCACGCCGTATTTCACCTTGCTGTATCTGCCGCCAACAGTCTCCGTAAAGCCAAGCCTTTCAAACTCCGTGCTCTTGCTTGTTTCCTTCAGCACCACACGGCCACGCGAAACACGAAGCGCTTCTTTCACAGCCTCCTCTGAAAGCGCAGACGGGTCAGCAAGCCCCCGAAGAGGCGACATACTGCTGCTATCATGAAACGGGTGTCGGAACATGGGGTCAAAATATACCGCGTCATAAGAATTATCCTTGCAGGATTTCAAAAACGAAAGATGGTCCGACGCAATTACTTCAATACGCCGCATGGCTGCCGTGGTCATAGGATTCTCACTTTCGCAGTGAGCAAGTCCGTAGCGAACTACCTCCGCCATGACAGGATTCGTTTCAACCGCTGTCACATGCCCCGTCTCTCCTACCGCGTAGCTCTCAACAATAGCATCAGAGCCAAGCCCCAGCGTACAGTCGAGGACTTTCATTCCCGGCTTAAGCGCCATAGCTTCAATTAAATGGTCGTTTTTCCCCTGACGGATATTTTTTATACGCAGATGTGCCATGCTGGGGTGGAAAAACATTGTTCCCTCAGGAGTTTCCAAAAGGAGCTGACCGCTTCGGGCAACAAGGATATTCGCTGCGCCTGTTTTTTGCCGCAGCTCATCAAGCCCCAAACGCTCACGGGGAACATATAAAATCCCCAGCCTTTCCGCCGTTTCTTTCGCCAGTGCTGTCTGGCTGTCTTTCTGCTTTCCCCCGGTAGTAACAATATACTGCTTTGAATCCATGTATTACGTCCTCTTGAACATCTTCGCCAGGTCTTTGCTCTCGAACCGAAGTATCGTCGGACGTCCGTGAGGGCACGTATACGGACGCTCGGTGTGTGCAAGCTCGTCGAGGATAATCTGCATCTGTCGAAGATTAAGCTCTTCTCCGCGTTTTATTGCCGCACGGCACGCTGTTGTCGCTATGCAGGCATGGCGTATCTCTGCCGCCGTAGGAGAGTGCATGGAAAGAAGTGCCTCCACAATTTTTCTCAGCACAGTCTCAGATTCACTGTCAGGAATATCTACAGGAACAGCCTTCAAACGAATCTCCTGCGGTCCGCAGGCTTCCATATCAAATCCCAGCGAGTGGAGCAAATCCTGATGAGCATCCAAAAGCTCCATTTCCTGCCGTCCGAAGGAAATAATCGGATGAACAAGCAGCTGCTGAGAAGGAATACCGTCCGCCATCTTCGAGAATTTATCATATAAGATACGCTCATGTGCGGCGTGCTGGTCGATAATATACAGATTTTCAGGGTCCTGCGCGATTATGTAGCACAGAGCCACCTGTCCAACAGGCACCATTGAGAGCTGTCTGTCCATATTCATGTCAATCAGAGGTTCCTCTGAAACGGTTTCCCTTACGGCAGGTTCAGGCGGAGCATACGAGCTGCTTTCAGTTCTACGCTCCATCTGCACAAGCTGCTGCGCCTCCGCAAAAGCCGCCATGTCCGCAACAGTTCCTGACGCAACCGCCGAAGAAAATGACTGTGCCATACTGCTCGAACGCTCCGCGGCTGTATCTGGCGGGGCTATAGGTGCCGTGTGAATCGGCATATCCTCCATTGTATAGCGGCGTTCAGGGTGTTCAACAAATGCCGCAACCTCCGTCAGCTTCTGTCCTGCAGGGCGGATAGCATCAAGGACTGATTTATATACCGCCTTGAACATGCGCCCCTCGTCCTCGAATTTTATCTCTATTTTTCTTGGGTGAACATTGACATCAACAGATCGCTGCGGAACCTCAATGAAAAGCACCGCCAACGGATAACCTGCCTTCGGCAGAAGTGAATGATACGCGTTGTCCAAAGCCTTTGACATTGACTTGCTCTCAACAAGCCGGTCATTGACAATGAATGTCTGCCATGTGCGTGAGCTTCGTATCATGGAAGGCTTCGTGAGAAAGCCTGTGATTTTAACGTCCGTATCCTCGAAGAAAACCTCAAGCAGTGCCTCGCCTGCCTGTCCACCGTAGACCGCCGTTATGGCGTCCTCCAGCTTTCCTGTCCCAGGTGTCGTCATTGATACTTTATTGTTTGAAATAAACTTAAACGAGATTTCCGGGTGGGAAAGTGCCAGCTTCGTAAGACATTCGCTGATTTTTCCGCCCTCAGTATTCGTTGTTTTCATGAACTTTTTGCGTGCGGGCGTATTGAAAAACAAATCCTCAACGCGGATTGTCGTGCCGACACGGCAGCCTGTTTCCTCTATCTGCGGCTCGCCGTCGCCTGTAATGCGCACGGAAGTACCAAGCTCGTCGCCCTCTCTGCGCGTAGTCATGGAAAAACGTGAGACTGATGCTATCGTAGGCAATGCTTCCCCGCGAAAACCAAGCGTACCGATTGTGACGAGATCATCAGCTTCGCGTATCTTGCTCGTTGCATGGCGCTTTACTGCCATGCCCGCGTCCTCCATTGTCATACCGCAGCCGTCATCGGTAACGCGCATAAAGCTCGTTCCGCCGGCCATTATTTCAACTTCGATACGTTTCGCCCCTGCGTCTATAGAGTTTTCTACAAGCTCTTTGATTACGGATGCAGGACGTTCAACGACCTCACCCGCTGCAATTTTGTTGATTGTCCCGTCATCAAGTACATGTATCAGACTCATGCTTTTCCATCCTCCTTTTTCGCCTGCTGCTGCAGTTTATAAAGAGCATTGATTGCCTCAAGAGGCGTCATAGTCATAACATCATACGCCAAAAGGTCTTCCTTCAGCGTATCCGCGAAAAGCGAACCCATTCCAAAATCCGCCGCAGGTGCGGCAGCGGTTTTTGCCCTCTTTTCGGGAATTTCATTTTTCGGGTCAGCCTCAAGCGCCTCAAGTATTTTCTCGGCGCGCTGCGTAACGCTGTTAGGCAGTCCCGCCAGCTTTGCCACATGAATACCGTAGGATTTATCCGCGCTTCCTTCTATGATACGGCGCAGGAAGAGAACCTTGCCGTTTCTTTCCTTCACAGCAACACAGTAGTTTTTCACATGATTGCCTTCCAAATCCGTAAGCTCATGGTAATGCGTAGCAAACATGGTTTTCGCGTGGATATGGTCGCGTATGTGCTCCACCACTGCACGCGCAATACTCATACCGTCGAAGGTGCTTGTGCCTCGCCCTATCTCATCAAGTATAACCAGACTGTTTTTTGTGGCGTATTTCAAAATCTGCGCCACCTCGTTCATCTCCACCATGAAGGTACTCTGACCGCTTACCAGGTCGTCACTTGCGCCGATACGTGTAAATATGCGGTCAACAGGAGATATTGCAGCCTCACGTGCAGGAACAAAGCTGCCTGCCTGAGCCATCAGCGTCAGCAGTGCCGTCTGTCTCATGTAGGTTGATTTACCTGCCATATTGGGGCCGGTTATAAGCATTATCTCCGTGTCGCCGTGGTCCAGCGTCGCATCATTTGGAACAAACAAATCCTGTGTCAAAATACGTTCAACAAGCGGATGACGTCCGTCCTTTATGCGGATTTCTCCGTTATCCGTAAGACGTGGACGCACATAATTATTTGATGCTGCTGCCTCTGCCAGGGACGAAAGCACATCAAGAACAGCTATTTCATGGGCAGTCTTTTGAATACTCGTAAGCTCTGAGGCTACGGTATCTCTTACCTCCGTGAAAAGCTGATACTCTATATTTACGATTTTTTCCTGCGCGCCGAGAATCTTTGTCTCGAAATTTTTAAGCTCCTCGGTGATAAAGCGCTCTGCATTGGCAAGAGTCTGCTTTCTTATATAATGCTCGGGGACAAGGTCTTTTCCGCTGTTTCGGACCTCAATATAATATCCGAATACTTTGTTGTACCCGATTTTAAGAGTTTTTATACCCGTTGTTTCCTTCTCTCGCTCCTCCATCTCCTGAAGAAGCTTTTTGCTGTCACGGGCTATTGTTCTGTACTCGTCAAGCTCGCTGTTGTAGCCTTCCTTGATAATACCGCCGTCACGGAGAGTTATTCCCGGCTCGTCCACAATGGCACGCTCCAAAAGCTCCGCCAGTCCCTGATAAAGCTCTATGTTATCGTAGGCGTGACGCAGAAGTGAAGCCTGTGTATCCTTGAGCGCACCCTTGATTTCCGGCAGCGCCTGAAAAGAAAGCTTCAAGGCAACCATATCGCGGGCGTTGGCAGTGCCTACCTCCGCACGTGTCAAAAGACGCTCAAAATCATAAATGCGCTTTAACGTGCTGCGGACACCTTCACGAAGGGTAAAGCCCTCAGAAAGCTCTCCCACCGCATCAAGACGGCGGTCAATCTCCGTGACAGACCTAAGGGGAGCCTCAAGCCAGCGCTTCAAAAGACGGCTTCCCATTGCCGTTTCCGTATAATCAAGCACATCAAGAAGTGTGTTGGATTTTCCTCCGTCACGAAGATTTCTCGTTACCTCAAGATTTCTGAGAGTATATGTATCAAGCACAAGATTTGACGAAACATCAAGCTTTGTCAGACGGTTGAGATTTGTTAAATCATTCTTTACTGTCTCATGAAGATAATCAAGAAGCGAAGCAAGACCTTCCTTTGCCTCATTTTCCTGGGGCCAAAGCTCTCTCGGAAAATGCTGCGACAGGCGGAGCTCAGGCTGCGCGGCGGGCTGCTCCCGATATGTAAAGGCACATCTCGGCAGACGAAGCTCCATAAAAGCCAAAAGCTCCTCCTTAAAGGAAAGCTCTCCAACTATCAAAAGCTCAGGCATAGCAAGACGGTAAAGCTCATCGTACAACATCTGCGTACGGTCAGCACCCGTATAAACTCCGTAAAAGCACTCGCCTGTGGAAATATCCGACCCTGCCAGTATGACGCCATCCCCGAACTCATACAGAAGGGCAATATAGTTATTCTGCGCGGATGTCAGCGCGCTCTCCGAAAGAATAGTACCCGGAGTAATGATTTTTATGACCTCACGCTTTGTGAGCCCCGGTGCCTTCGGGTCGCCAATCTGCTCCGCTATTGCTACCTTGTAGCCCTTGTTTATCAGCTTTGTTATATAGCTTTCCGCAGCATGATACGGAATACCGCACATGGGGTTCTTTTCTGCGTCTCCGCTGCGGCTTGTAAGCGTAAGACCCAGCTCCTTTGCCGCAAGCTTCGCGTCATCAAAAAACATCTCATAAAAATCGCCCAGACGGAAGAACAGAATCTCATCAGGGTGCTGTTCCTTCGCCGCCAGGTACTGTCTCATCATCGGAGTAAGTTCCATTGTTTATCCTCCAATCTATACGAAAAAGGGCTGCACTGCAGCCCCTCTGTTATTCTGCCAATTTTCCTTTCAAAAGCCATGTCTGCGCCTGTGTAATGCTGACTCTGCGCAGTTCTCCCGGCTGTTCCTTTCCCGTATACGGCCAGAGTACGATTTTGCTCGTACGTGTACGTCCGGTCCATACCGATTCATCAGTACGGCTCGGTCCTTCTACGAGAACCTCTGCCTCACTTCCCACCAGCTTTTCGTTGATGGAAAGCGAGATTTCATTCTGTACGTCCATGAGCTTATGAAGGCGCTCCTTTTTAAGCTCCTCCGGAATCTGGTCCGGCATATCTGCTGCAGGCGTACCCGAACGGCGGGAGTAAATAAAAGTATACGCCGCGTCATAGCGGACCTCACGCAGGAAATCCAGCATCCCCTGAAAATCCTCGTCCGTTTCTCCCGGGAAGCCCACAATCAAATCTGTAGTTATGGACGCGTTCGGCACAGCCTCGCGGATACGTTCCACCAGTGCCTTATACTGCGCCACCGTATACTTACGGTTCATGCGGTGCAGAAGATGGTCTGTTCCATACTGCACAGGCAGATGAAAATGCTCGCAGATATGCTTTCCGTTCTTCACCGCCTCAATCACAGCGTCACTCAAATCCTTCGGGTGTGATGTCATATAGCGCACGCGCTCGATACCCTCGACCTTGTCCACCTCAGTCAGAAGCTCTGCAAAGCTCATGCCGTCCTCACGGTCATTTCCGTAGGAATTTACATTCTGACCGAGAAGCGTTACTTCCTTAAACCCTTTTGCTGCGGCATCACGCACCTCCGCCAGAATCTCCTCCGGGCGGCGGCTGCGCTCACGTCCGCGTACGTAAGGCACGATACAATACGTGCAGAAATTATTGCACCCGTACATGATAGGCACCCATGCCGACAGCGTTCCCTCACGCTCTACAGGCATGCGCGAAGCCGCCTCCACAGCGTCATCCATTGTGGTATCTACAAAATGATGTACCTGCTCGTCCTCAAGCTGCTTCACAACATTGCCAAGCTCTGCCACGCGGCCCGTACCCAGCACAAAATCAATATGAGGAGCACGCTTAATGAGCGCCTCCCCTTCTTTTTGTGCCATGCAGCCTGTAATACCGAAGATAAGCTGCGGATTCTTCTGCTTTATATGCTTTATCTCGCCAATTTTACCGTAAACCTTATCCTCTGCAGTTTCACGCACACAGCATGTATTAAGAAGAATCAGATCCGCATCCTGCATCTCACCGATTCTTTCATATCCCAGCGTTCCCAGAACACCTTCCATACGTTCCGCGTCAGCAATGTTCATCTGACAGCCGTAAACGCCGATAAATGCCTTCTTCGACAAAAATTCCACTCCATTCAAAACCGTAAAAAAATCTGCCACTAGTATATCATAGTAAACGACTTCTGTCACATTATGACTATGCCGCGGACAAACTCAATATTCCACGCACTCAAGGTACAATCCGCATGCTGGCGCGGTTGCGCTGGCGCGCTGACGGTCGAGTGATGCCAGTATCTCTCCGAACTGTTCCGGAGTCTTTACCCCCAGTCCAACATCTACCACTGTTCCTACGATATTTCTTACCATGTGGTATAGGAACCCATCTGCACGGAAGGTCATTCTGATAATACGCCCCTCCTGCTCTATATCAGCTATATCCATAGTACGCACAGGGCTCATGGGAGCGCCTCCGGCTGCACGAAAAGCGGAATAATCATGCGTGCCTATAAGCTGCGACAATGCACTCTTCATAGCATCAATGTCCAGTTTTCTGCGTATATACCACGCAGTATTGCGTTCAAAAGGACATGGCACTTCCCCTGTCAGTATGCGGTAAATGTACGTTTTGCGTTTTGCGCTGTGCAGAGCGCTGAAATCCCTATCGGCCTCCGCCGCTTCCGTCACAACTATATCCTCAGGAAGAATACTGTTCATGGCCCGGCATACGCGGTCAACGGGAATAGTTCCGTCAGTGAAAAAATTTACTACCTGCCCATGAGCATGCACTCCCGCATCCGTACGTCCGGATGCCGCAAGCTCTATATTATCTCCGAACACTATAGCCAGCTTTTCCTCCAGCACGTTCTGTACAGCAACCACAGGCGGGGTCTGCCTCTGAAAACCGTGATAGGCAGTCCCGTCGTATGCCACAGTCAGGCGGATATTGCGTTTGCGCGATTTCATCAGCGCTTTATGCTCAGATTTCATCAGATGCCCTCAACCTTCAATACAACAAGCACGGCAATGAGCAATACTGTCCCTGCGCACGCCCCGTAATCAAGCGTACGTATTTTAAGCTCCTTCATTCTGGTACGTCCCTCTCCCCCGCGATAGCAGCGTGCCTCCATTGCCATAGCCAGCTCATCAGCACGTCTGAATGCAGAGATAATCAGCGGCACCAGAATCGGAACGAGATTTGAAAGACGTTTCAGCACATTCCCGCTTTCGAAATTAACTCCGCGGGACTGCTGCGCCTTCATTATTTTATCCGTTTCCTCTATGAGAGTCGGTACAAATCTAAGTGCAATAGACATCATCATGGCAAGCTCATGTGCAGGAAGCCCGATGCATTTGAACGGAGATAAAAGGCTCTCCATTGCGTCTGTAAGCTCCAGCGGAGATGTCGTAAACGTCAGAAGCGATGAAAGGAATATGAGCAGCGCCAGTCTCAGGCAAATATGAAAACCCTGAATGAATCCTTCCCTAGTAAAATCAAACACGAATATATGAAACCAAACCTCGCCCGGTGTTCCGCACATGTGAATCAAAAGAGTGAATACCAGTATCATCCACAATGGTTTAATTGATTTTGCAAGTGTCAGTATGGGCACACGCGAACAGAGCGCAAGCAGGATTGCCGACGCCGTAAAAATGCCATAGGACACCTGTGAGTCAAAAACGAATATGGCAACAATCCACATAAACAGAAGGCCTATTTTCATTCGCGGGTCCATGCGGTGCAGGAATGACTGCCCCGGGAAATACTGCCCTATCGTAATATCCGTCAGCATGTTCCCCGCCTCCTTTCCTTAACGGCCTTCGCTATACGCCTTGCAGCCTCTTCCATGGTGAACGCGGCAGGGTCTACAGCAAATCCTCTCTCCTTCAGCTCAGTAAGCAGCCGGACAGTTGCAGGCACGGTAAGTCCCGCATTTTTAAGAATTTCCTCCTCCAGAAAAGCCTCTTTGGGCGGCGAATCAAGCATAAGCTCACCGTTATTCATCACAATAAGGCGGTCTGCTATACGCGCAACGTCCTCCATTTTATGGGAGACAAATATAAGCGTTGCCTTTTTTCGTTTGTGAAGCCCCCACACGCGTGAAAGAAGCTCTTCCCTTCCGCGCGGGTCCAGTCCTGCCGTCGGTTCGTCCAGCACAAGATATTTAGGCTTCAGCGCAAGAACTCCCGCAATGGCAACACGGCGCTTCTGTCCTCCCGAAAGCTGAAACGGTGAAACATCTTTATACGTCTCGTAATCAATATCTACAAAGTCAAGCGCTTCTTTTACGCGCTTCTCTGTCTCCTCCTCGGATACGCCGAGATTTCTGGGGCCGAAACCCACATCCTTCTCTACAGTTTCTTCAAACAGCTGATGCTCAGGGTACTGAAACACCATGCCTACAAGCTGACGAGCCTTTATGGCTTCGCTGCCTTTTTTATTGAGGTCAGTACCATCTACAAGCACCTGCCCCTCCGAAGGATGCAAAAGCCCGTTCAGATGCTGAACTATGGTAGATTTTCCCGAGCCTGTATGTCCGGCGATTGCCGTTACTTCTCCCTCTTTGATTGTGAAGCTGACATTCTTCAATGCCTGATGTTCAAATGCCGTTTTAGGCATATATGTATAGCTGATATTCTTTATTTCAATTGACATAATGCCTCAACCAGCTCCTCTTCCTGTACGATTCCATCAGGAATATCTATTCCCTGCTTCTTTAGATTCCACGCTATGGCAGAAGCAAGCGGCACATCCAGACGGAGTCTTTTAAGGTCATCTACACGCGCAAAGATTTCCTGCGGCTTTCCTTCCACAAAAATCTTTCCCTTCTCCATGACTATTACTCTGTCCGCTTCAGCGGCTTCCTCCATGAAGTGCGTAATGTAGATGATTGTAATTCCCTGCTCTTTGTTAAGCTTCTTGACCGTGGACATTACCTCACTGCGGCCCTTAGGGTCCAGCATAGCCGTCGGCTCATCAAGTACAAGGCATTTAGTATGCATTGCAAGCGCCCCTGCAATAGCAACGCGCTGCTTCTGTCCTCCGGATAAAAGATGCGGTGCAAAAGCACGGTACCGTTCCATGTCCACTGCCTTCAATGCCTCATCTACCCGCTTTTTTATCTCATCCCGCGGAACTCCCAGATTCTCAGGACCGAATGCAACATCTTCTTCAACTACAGACGCGATAATCTGGTTGTCGGGATTCTGAAATACCATTCCAACCTGCTGACGTATATCCCATACCTTTGTGACATCCTTTGTATCCATGCCGTCTACAATACAGCAGCCGTCTGTAGGAAGCAGCAGTGCATTTATATGCTTCGCAAGGGTAGATTTGCCGCAGCCGTTCTCTCCAAGAACAGCAACGAACTCACCCTTTTCTACATTAAGTGAAACCTTTGAAAGCGCTTCTTTTGCATTTTCCTGCCCTGCATGATATATATGTGTTAAATCCTTGATTTCAATGAAAGACATATCTCCATCCCCATGTACTGTCATCGTCACACAGTCCTCCCGTATAACGATACCATTATACTCAAAAGCAATCGTTAACGCAATACATAAGCAATGGTAACAATTAGTATACAGGCATAAAAAAACGCTGTCCCGGAGGACAGCGTTTTTTGCAATTAAACGAGCTCAATGACAACCATCGGAGCAGCATCGCCGCGACGCGTTCCGAGTTTCATGATGCGGGTGTAACCGCCCTGGCGGTCGCTGTACTTAGCAGCGATTTCGCCGAA
>NZ_CDXDFU010000007.1:0-3378 GCF_978017985.1 Schwartzia sp. (in: firmicutes)
GACGGGACATGTGGAGGTCTATACAGAACCTAACGAGAAAAATCCGGAACGAAAGGCTCTTTTGCATGTAATCCAATCCGGTGAAACGGAGGATGTCCATGATAAAGAATAAATTGTCGTTTCGAGTCTATATGATTTTACTGGTTTTGATTTTGACAGGAGTCAGCATTTTGTCTATGGCATGGGGGCAGATTGATATTCCACTTCGGACGGCTGCTGCGTTTTTGTGCCAGTCCCTTGGGCTGCCTGTCCTCACTGATGTAGTGGTGACTCCGGAGCAGCAGGCGGTGCTTCTTCATATTCGTCTGCCACGTACCATAGTCGGTCTTTTGGTTGGGGCCGGACTTGCGGCATCGGGCACTGTCATGCAGGGGCTTTTTGCGAATCCTCTGGCAGACCCGGGCATAGTCGGCGTGTCCAGCGGCGCGTCCCTGGGGGCGGTCATAGCCATAGCCACAGGCTTCAGTGAGATGAGCATGTTTGCGACTCCGCTCTTTGCTCTCTGCGGCGCGGCATGTGCGGTTATTCTGACCGTGGGACTTGCTATGCGTCACGGAAAGGTACCCATGATGATGCTTCTTTTATCAGGCGTCGTGGTGGGTATGCTTTTGGCAGCGGCAACAGCAGGTATTTTGACAGTGGTAAACGAGCATAAGCTCCAGCAGTATCTTTTCTGGACAATCGGTGGTCTTGATTACAGGCGTTGGGAGCACGTTCTTATGGGAGTTGGCCCGATTTTGGGCGGTATAGCTGTTATGCTTTTGATGGCGCGGCACCTAAATGTCCTGGTACTCGGAGATATCGAGGCTAAGGCGGTAGGCCTTCCGGTGGTAAAATATCGGCTCGGTTTTTTGGCGCTTGCTGCAATGACGACTTCGGTGGGCGTCTGCATCAGCGGAAACATCGGCTTTGTTGGTCTTGTTGTTCCTCACATGATGCGTATGCTGATAGGGCCTGACCACAGATATCTCCTGCCTGCAAGTGTTCTTGCGGGAGCAAGCTTTCTTGTGCTATGCGACGCTATAGGGCGCGTTATTGTGTCACCCAGCGAGGTACGCGTGGGCATTATGACGGCTCTTATCGGTACTCCGTATTTTCTCTATTTGCTGAGAAAAACGTATACTACAACACGGTGAGCGTATAGAGAAAGGGAAGAAAGTCATGTTCAAAGCAAGGTATCGATGTCATAGGGGCACGGTACTTGTGTTCCTTCTGTTAGGTATTGTCTGCAGCCTTTTGATGGGCTGCGGAAAGGAAAAAGCAGAGAAGAACGCGGGTGATGGCTCCGGCTATGATATCGTTGATTATCAGGGAACCACGGTTCATATCCCGGCGAAGCCGAAACGGATTATGTCATTCATGACCGGAACGGACGAGATACTTTTGGGACTCGTCGAGCCGGAGCGCATGGTTGCAATCAACAAGGAGTTTGCGGATCCGAGCCGTTCCAATGTGTACGAGCTCTCTCAGAGGATACCGCATGTGATTGAAAGAAATCCTCCTGTTGAACGCATCATATCGTTGCAGCCGGATCTCATCATAGTCCATGCGTGGATATCCCAGGAGAAGATAGAGACGCTGCGGGAATTTCATATTCCTGTCGTTGTCGTGAAATCACCTAAGAGTCTGGCGGAGATTCACTCGACTATCCGCCTTATCGCGGCGGCAATAGGAGAGCCTGAACGTGGAGAAAAGCTTATTTCCAAAATGGGAGACGAGCTTTCTAAGCTCAAAGAAAAGATTGATGCGATTCCTGCAGAAAAACGGGGGAAACGCATCGCGTTCATTTCCGTTATGGCCGGCTACGGCGGACGGGGAAGTATTTTCGATGATTATTGCAAATTCGCGGACGCGAAAAACGCGAAGGCCCTTGCAGGCATCAAGGAAGGACAGGTAATGGCAAAGGAGCAGCTCCTGGAAATGAATCCTGATATACTGATGTTCCCGAGCTATCATGAGCCCAATTCCCCTGAGGAACGGTATGGCGCTGAATACAGAAGCGATCCTTCGCTGCAGACTCTGACTGCCATAAGGGAAAACCGTGTGCTTGAGCCTTGGGCGCATTATGTATATAATATTTCACAGAATTTTGTTTTTGGAGTTCAGGAAATGGCGTATGTTCTGTACGGTGATGAGTTCGCTCAGCCGACCACACGTCACCTGAGTGTTGCGGAAGAATAAATTTTATGTTTTATCGGAGGTATTTTTATGGAATTGATTTCAAATGCGGTACTTTATTTTCACAAGGGCGGGTTCGTCATGTATCTCCTGCTCCTGTGCTCGCTTTTTGTGGTGTCTATAGCCATTGAGCGAAGCATGTATTTTTCGAAGATGGATGCAGGCAGAAAATTTGCAAGAGGATTTTACGAGCATCTGACGCAGCAGCATTATGCGGAAGCTGCAGAAGATGTTAAAAACGCAAACGGCATTCTGCCGGAAATTTTGCGCGGTGCTATGCGCCTTGCTGGTACAAATTACCATGCCATGACTTCCTATATGGAGGTACAGTCGGGTATTGCTCTGTCACAGTTCAGAAGACGTCTTTATTATTTGAATGTTATCGTCACGATGGCTCCGCTGCTCGGCCTGCTCGGAACCATAAGCGGAATGATTTCCTCATTCAGCGTGTTTGATATTGATGGCGGAAAGGCAACGGCTATTACGGGCGGTGTCAGCGAGGCTCTTATCGCTACAGCCTTCGGCCTTTGCGTTGCTATTCTGGCTCTAACGGTGCATTCCTATTTTGCGCAGCGAATTGAAAATATTGTAACGGATATGGAGCAGTGCTTTTCAATGGTAGAAGGCGAGCGCGAAAATATCGCTAAAGCAGGGGTGGGAGCATGAGGCTCAGAGACCGCCGCAGCTTTTCAAAACCTGAGGTCATGATTATTCCGATGATTGACATCATGTTTTTTCTGCTTGTCTTTTTCATGATAAGCACCCTTTACATGGTGAATCTGAAAACGGTGGATATTCAGATGCCTAAGGCACAGACTGCGGAGATGAAAACAAGCGTTACCTATCTGGTAACAATGAAGAAGGACGGTTCTTTGTGGCTGGAGGATAAGCCAATAAAGGAAGCCGTACTCATTAAGCGTTCGGAAGAACAGACTAAGCATAATCCAAAATTTTCCGTGGTTGTTCGGGCGGATGAAGGAGCTGAATATGGGCGTGTGATTGCGATTTTGGACTAGCTGAAGGCTGCAGGTGTTACACGCTTTGGTCTGGCCGCTGATTCCGGGGGGCAGGCAAAATGAATGACGCATCAAAGAAAGAGGCACAGGCATGGTTAGGTTCTGTGCTGCTTCATGCTGCTGTTTTTCTGCTGCTGGCTTTTGGTGGTTTTTTTGTCGTCAACGCAGGGAGTATACCAAAGCC
>NZ_CDXDFU010000008.1:0-13004 GCF_978017985.1 Schwartzia sp. (in: firmicutes)
GCGCTGAAATCGGCAAAGAGGTTGAGGTCAAGGTTCGTTTCCCTGAGGATTACCATGAGAAGAAGCTTGCTGACAAGGATGCTGTTTTCAAATGCACTGTCAACAAGATTAAGCATAAGGAGCTTCCGGCTCTCGATGATGAGTTCGTAAAATCTGTCAGCCCGCTCAAGACTGTAGATGAGCTCAAGAAGGATGTCCGTGAGAAGATGGAGAAGGCTGCTGAGACGAAGGCTACTAACGAGCGCAGCGCTGCAGCTATCGAGCTTGCTTCCCAGAACATCACTGTAAATATTCCGCCTGCTATGGTCGATGACCGTGTTGAGCAGATGATTCGCGAGATGGCTATGCGCCTTGAGCAGCAGGGTATGCGTTTCGAGCAGTACCTCCAGTACTCCGGCTCCAGCATTGACAAGCTCCGCGAAGAGTATCGTGAGACGGCTGAGAAGAACGTCCGCACGGATCTCATGCTCGAAGAGGTTGCTAAGGCTGAGGGTCTCAAGGTTGAGGCTTCCGATATCGATGCTGAAATCGCTATGATGGCTCAGATGTATGGTGCACAGCCGGCACAGGTCAAGAAAATCGTTCAGCAGCAGGGCCGCCTCGGTGATCTCGCTGTTACGGTTATGCGCCGCAAGACAGCTAAGTTCATCGTTGACAGCATTGCTGAGTAATTAGTTTTTTAGTGGATTCTGTTTGGAGTGATAAAATCATGAGTTACAGTATTCCTATGGTTGTAGAGCGTTCGAGCCGCGGGGAGCGCGCGTATGATATTTATTCGCGCCTTCTCAAGGATCGTATCGTTTTTATCGGCGGAGCAATTGACGATGACGTTGCAAATGTTGTCGTCGCTCAGCTCCTTTTCCTTGAGTCGGAGGATCCGGACAAGGATATTCATCTGTATATCAACAGCCCGGGCGGTGTCGTAACGGCAGGTCTCGCTATCTACGATACGATGCAGTATATCAAGCCGGATGTTTCGACTATCTGCATAGGTCAGGCAGCAAGCATGGGCTCTCTGCTTTTGGCAGCAGGTGCGAAGGGCAAGCGTTTTGCGCTTCCGCTCTCCCGCATTATGATTCATCAGCCGCATGGCGGTGCGCAGGGTCAGTCGACTGATATTCAGATTCAGGCGCAGGAAATCAAACGTCTGCGTGAAATCGGCAATGATATCCTTGTGAACGCTACGGGCAAGGACCGTGAGACTATCATTAGCGATACCGAGCGCGATAAGTTTATGAGCGCGGAGGAAGCTAAGGCTTACGGTATTATTGATGAGGTCATTACGGCGCGTCCGCAGTCAAAGAAGTCGAAGGATTGATTGAGCCGGCTTTTGTTGTTCGGAGGATAAGCGATGGCAACTCTTAAATGCTCGTTCTGCGGAAAAACGCAGGACCAGGTTCGAAAGCTTGTAGCAGGCCCGCAGGTGTATATCTGCGACGAATGCATCGAGCTCTGTAACGAAATCATTGACGAGGAGTTTGGAGTAGAAGCAGAGGCAGAGCTTCTGAGGGAGCTCCCGAAGCCGAAAGATATCTGCAATATCCTCGATGAGTATGTAATCGGACAGGAAGCGGCAAAAAAGGCGCTTTCAGTTGCTGTTTACAATCATTACAAGCGTGTCAATACGTCAAGAAAAGGCGACGATGTCGAGCTTACGAAGTCAAATATTCTTATGCTTGGCCCTACGGGAAGCGGTAAGACACTTTTAGCCCAGACGCTGGCGCGTATTCTGCATGTTCCTTTTGCTATGGCTGATGCTACGTCTCTTACAGAGGCAGGCTATGTCGGTGAGGACGTGGAAAATATTCTGCTGAAGCTGATTCAGGCGGCGGATTATGATGTTGAGCGTGCCCAGAAGGGCATTGTATATATTGACGAGATTGATAAAATCGCCCGCAAGAGCGAAAATACTTCGATTACCCGTGATGTCTCGGGTGAGGGTGTGCAGCAGGCACTCCTGAAGATTCTCGAGGGAACTGTGGCTTCTGTTCCGCCTACAGGCGGACGCAAGCATCCGCATCAGGAGCTTATTCAGATTGATACGACGAATATTCTCTTTATCTGCGGCGGTGCTTTTGCAGGAATCGAAAAGATTATCGAGGATCGTCTCGGACATAAGACACTTGGCTTTGGTGCCAATGTTCAGTCCAAGGTTGAGCGCAATGTAGGTGAGACTCTGCGCGAGGTCAGCCCTGAGGATCTTTTGAAGAGCGGTCTTATTCCGGAGTTCATCGGCCGTCTGCCGATTGTTGTAACTCTGGATGCTCTTGAGGAGGATGCGCTGGTTCGTATTCTGACGGAGCCGAAGAATGCTCTGACGAAGCAGTATCAGAAGTTGATGGAGTTTGATGGGGTCAAGCTGCAGTTTGATGATGAAGCTCTGCACCTGATTGCAAAAGAAGTAATGAAGCATAAGACAGGAGCAAGAGGTCTTCGCTCTGTTATTGAGGATCTTATGCGCAATGTTATGTTTGAAATTCCGTCTATTGACGGTGTAACCCTTTGCCGTGTGACTAAGGAAGTCGTAAGTGAGCACCGTGATCCGGTTCTTACCATTGACAAGAGCAAGGCTCGTCATGCACGGGGAGGACAGGCAGCTTCTGCCTGAGTTAAGATTAATTATGAGCGCTGTTGACGAAACAGCGCCATTTTTTTCAGAGAAAAGAGACATAAAGCTGATTTTGGAAATTATCTCTGAGTTTAATATACATTTTGAAGGGAGTTTTTCAAATGCCTGAAAAGCGGAAGATTCCTCTGCTGCCTTTGCGCGGCATGATTGTGTTTCCATATATGCTGATTCATCTGGATGCCGGACGTAAACGGTCTGCGGCAGCTCTTGAGCATGCTATGGCAGATGACCGCCAGATTTTCCTTTGCGCACAGAAGGACGAGGCGACGGAGTGGCCGACTAAGGCTGATCTGTATACGGTAGGCACGATTGCCGAGGTCCGTCAGATTCTTAAAATGCCGGATGGAGCGTTCCGTGTTCTGGTGGAGGGTAAACAGCGTGCGAAGCTTTCCGGGATTCGTAAACTCGCTGCGTATGATTCTGCGACTGTAGAATGTTATACAGATGAGATTGATAATTCCATGGAGATGGAGGCTCTTACAAGGAGTGTCGTCACGAAGTTCGAGGAATGGGTCAAGCTCACTCACCGTATTCCGGCAGAGGCTCTGATTTCTGTTGCAATTCTTGATGATGCGGGCCGTCTTGCTGATATGATTGCGGCACATCTGAATCTCAAGATGGAGGATAAGCAGTCGCTCATTGATAAGATTGATGTCCGTGAGCGTCTTGAGGAGCTTTATCTTCTGCTGAATCATGAGATGGAGGTTCTGGCGCTTGAACGCAAGATTGGCGGACGTGTGCGCAAGAAGATTGAGAAGGGGCAGAAGGAATATTATCTTCGCGAGAAGATAAAGGAAATCCGTAAGGAGCTTGGAGATGTGGACGGCAAGGAAGCAGATGCCGACGAGTACCGTGAACGTCTTGAAAGCGGAAATTATCCGGAGATTGTCGCAGAGACTGTGAAAAAGGAAATCGGCCGTCTTATTACGGCTTCTCGTTTTTCGGCTGAAACGGGCGTAATCCGTACGTATATAGAGTGGCTTCTTGATCTTCCGTGGAACGAGTCAACTGATGCGGAGATAGATATAAAGAAGGCTGCACGTATTCTTGATGAGGATCATTACGGTCTGAAAAAGGTCAAGGAGCGTATTCTGGACCATCTTGCCGTGCAGCAGCTTATGCAGCGTCAGCATGAGGAAGAGCTGCTGAAGGCTCCTATTCTTTGCCTTATCGGGCCTCCGGGTGTCGGCAAGACCTCTCTTGCTGCGTCGGTAGCTCGGGCAATGGGACGGAAGTTCATTCGCGCGTCTCTCGGAGGTATACGTGATGAAGCAGAAATCCGCGGACACCGCCGCACGTATGTGGGCGCGCTCCCGGGACGTATCATTGACGGTCTGAAGCGTGTCGCAACAAACGACCCTGTTTTCCTGCTTGATGAGGTAGACAAGCTGGGAGCGGATTATCATGGCGACCCGTCGGCGGCTCTTCTTGAGGTTTTGGACCCTGCGCAGAATAATACCTTTACAGACCATTATATTGATCTGCCCTTTGACCTTTCAAAGGTGTTCTGGATTGTTACTGCGAACGATTTGGGCGGGATTCCGCGCGCTCTGCGTGACAGAATGGAAATTATCGAGTTGTCCAGTTATACGGAGCAGGAAAAGACGGCAATCGGAAAGAAGTATCTTTTCCCGCGCCAGTGCAAGGAAAACGGTATTCCTGAGGGGTCGCTGACTCTGGCAAACGGCGTTATACAGCATATTATCAATGAGTATACCCGCGAGTCAGGTGTACGCGAGCTTGAGCGTCTTTTGGGCAAGCTCTGCAGGAAGACTGCACGACGTATGGTGGAAAAGAAGGTAGACAAGGTACATGTCCGTCCATCGGACCTGACAGAATTCCTTGAGCGTCCGAAGTATCCGAGCACTCCGCCTGAAAAAGAGCCGCAGGTCGGTCTTGTAAACGGCATGGCCTGGACAGAGGTGGGAGGTACGACACTTCCGACCGAGGCTGCCGTGATTAAAGGAAACGGACGTCTTATTCTGACGGGCAAGCTCGGAGATGTAATGCAGGAGTCTGCAAAGGCGGCTCTTTCGTATATTCGCAGCCGTGTGAAGGAGTTTAATCTGCAGGCTAATTTCTATGAGAAGTATGATATTCATGTGCATTTGCCGGAGGGTGCGGTACCGAAGGACGGGCCTTCGGCAGGAATCACCATGGCAACGGCCATGATATCTGCACTTACGAATAAAAAGGTACGCGGAGATATCGCAATGACAGGTGAGATAACTCTTCGCGGACGTGTTCTACCGATAGGCGGGCTTAAAGAAAAGGTGTTGGCGGCTTACCGTGAGGGAATCCGCACCATCATTCTGCCGAAGAAGAACGAAAGGGATATCGAGGATATTCCTGAGACGGTACGCCGTCATCTTACGTTCCATACGGTTGAAACGATGGATGAAGTTTTGAAATATGTTTGGGTGAACGAATAATGGAACAGAAAAAGGAACGCGTTGTTGTTACGAAAGGAACGTATCTGACATCTGCGGTCAAAAAAGAGCAGTATCCCGAGGTTAAGCGGCCGGAGTTTGTGTTTATCGGCCGGTCTAATGTCGGTAAATCTTCGCTTATAAATTCTCTCACGCGTGTTACCAATCTCGCGCGTGTATCGAGACAGCCGGGAAAGACTCAGACTATCAATTATTTTGAGGTCGGTCTTAAAATCGAGGGACAGGAGGAACGTACGGATTTTTATCTCGTTGACCTCCCAGGTTACGGCTACGCGAAGACCGGCAAGGAAAACCGCAAAATATGGAAGAAGTTCATCGACGAGTATCTTTTGAATTCGGAGTCGATTCAGTTCGTATGCCAGCTCATTGATATCCGCCATGACCCCATGCAGTCGGATATTGATATGTTCCGCTGGCTTGTGACGAACGGGCTGCCTGTTCTTGTCATCGCGACGAAAACGGATAAACTCAGCCGCAGCGCTGCGCAGAAGCAGATTGCGCGCATGAAGCAGGTGCTTGGTGTGCCTGAGCTTGATATACTTCCTTATTCTTCTCTAAAAAATGAAGGGCGTTCAGAATTACTTGACTCAATTGCCTCTACTTTGATAAAATAGGGTTATAGTAAGGGGTGAGCATTATGTTGACGGAATATGATAAACGTGTTCTTAATGCGATACAGGGTGCCCTTCCTATTGCAGAGCGTCCGTTTGCAGTGTTGGCCAAACAGCTGGAAACGACGGAGGAAGAGCTCCTGTCAGATTTGAAGCGTTTGTCGGATGACGGCTACATCCGGAGGTTCGGTGCTTTTTTTGACTCGAATGCGCTGGGATTCAAGGGTTCTTTGGTAGCGGTGAAGGTCAAAGAGGGCGCTATGCAGGAGGTTGCGGACGTCATAAACGGCTATAATGGTGTCACGCATAATTATGAGCGTGAAGGTGATTATAACCTATGGTTTACGCTTCAGGTGCAGTCGGATGATGAGCGGAAAAACATTCTGGACAAGGTGCGTGCGCTGCCGGGGGTTCTTGGTCTGATGAATCTCCCAAGTGAAAAGACCTATAAGGTCCGCGTGCGGTTCAACATGAATTGAGGAGGGGACGGCAATGGTAGATACTATTGATGAAAAGATTATCCGTACCCTTCAGCAAGGGATTCCGATGACAGCAGAGCCTTTCAGGGAGATGGCGCAGGCGGTCGGTATATCGACGGAAGAGTTTTTGAAACGCCTTCAGATTTTGAAGGATGAAGGAATTCTTCGCAGACTCGGAGCGGTTCTGCAGCACCGCCATGCAGGCTATACGGCAAATGCTCTTTGTGTATGGCAGGTGCCGGAGGAGCAGCTTGAGGAGGCCGGCAGGGCAATCAGCGCGGAGAACGCGGTTTCACACTGCTACACGCGGTCAACGACTGATGAATGGCCTTATAATTTTTACACGATGATTCATGCCCATGACAGGGCACAGTGCGAGGAGATTGCGGAGCGCATTGAGCGCGAGAATCATTTTTCGCCGCGTCGTATGTTTTATTCCGTGAAGGAATGGAAAAAAGCATCGATGAAGTATTTCGTAAAATAAAAGATATGTGATGTATTAAAGCCTTGCATGAAAATGCAGGGCTTTTTTGCTGTGTGTGTTAAAATAGAGAATAACAGCATTTTAACAAAGGAGTAAATCATGCAGACTTCATATAAAGCTACGGGCGTACTGGCGGTTTGTGCTGCCGGAGCTGCCGTGACGACCATGTTCGGAAACGGCGGCTTTTTCGGCGGTATGCTTCAGCACGGCTTTTTGGCAGCAACCATTGGCGGGCTTGCGGACTGGTTTGCAGTTACGGCTGTTTTCAGGAAGCCGCTTGGAATTATTTCGTACAGAACTGAGATTTTGCGCAGAAACCGTCCGCGTATAATGCAGGCGCTGAATGATTTTATAAGCGAGGATATTCTCAGCAAAGAAAATATAATGGAAACGCTAAGGAAGCAGGATTTTGCTGAAATGTTCGCGGCATATCTGACACAGCGCGGAGGACGTGACCGTATCTGGGCACTTTTGCAGGAATTTGCTGTCAGAGCTGCAGAGGGACTAAGGCCTGAGGTGATGGTGCGGCCGCTGGCATCTATGGTTCGTGAGGATTTGCAGTCGTTTGACGGCAGACCGCTTTTGCGTGGAGGTATGGAGGCGTTCAAAAGCGAGACACTGCAGGAACGGCTGGCTGCGTCCATGATTCCGGTGCTGCGCGGTATTTTTATAGATGCGTCCGTGCAGCAGGACATTCTTTCGCATATCTGTGCTATGCGTGAAAGCTATGAAGCGGCGTCAAGCAAACGTGCCGCTGTTTTCGAGATGGCAAATCTGACTGATGAAAAGATTTTGGAGCATGTGAATGTCCACATCAATGAATGGCTGAATGGGCTCGCAACAGGAGAAGGAGAAGCACATGATGGGATGATGCGCATTGCCGGAATGATGATTTCTTATCTGACGGCCAGCGAAGAATTTTATAATGCGGCGCAGCAGAAATTCCATGATAAAATCGACGGAATTGATTTTGAAGCAAGGGCAGAGGAGCGGGTGCAGCTGCTTTTGAAGGATAATATTCCAATTGTTCTTGAGCTGCTCCGTGATTATATGGATAAGTGGATAGAGCGGTTTTTGTCAGAGAGGGAGCTTCGCGGCAAGATGAACAGTTGGATGCTTTCTGTCATTGAGCAGGGGCTGGAAAAAAATCATGCTATAATTCCGCAGATGATTGCAGAGCAGCTTGAAAAGCTCTCTGATGACGCTCTCGTTGAAATGGCTGAATCCCGTGTTGCAGATGATTTGCAGATGATTCGCATTAACGGTTCACTCATAGGTGCCTTCGTTGGTATGGGACTTTATGTGATAGTGCGTGCGGTGGAAGGGGTGTGCGGATGATGCCATGGAGCAACTGGAATCACGCGGATAAGACTCTGCTTTTTGCCTTCGTGCTTTTCCTTTTCGGGCTTATTCTTAAAATCGAGTATCCGGCAAGTCTTTTTGCTCAGGGGTTTCTGTTTGTGGCAGAGGCGGCCCTTGTTGGCGGCGTGGCTGATTGGTTTGCGGTTACGGCACTGTTCAGAAAACCGTTGGGATTCCCGTATCATACGGAGATTCTGCCGCGCAGGCGCAGGGAGTTTATCGAAGCGGCAATAAAGCTTGTACAGAGGGAGTTTTTCACTTCACGCCGTCTGATTATGCTGGTTGATTCGTATGACTGGAAATCGGTGCTTTTGCGTTTTGCAAAGGGTGAGGAAATCCGTATACGTGCAGAGAATTTTGTATATGGCAAGGTTGTCGGATTTCTGGAATCCGTAGATTTTTCGGAGTACACGGGTGAGCTTTCTGATTCGCTTCGGAATGAAGTTAAAAAAATTCCTGTGTCGATTCTTTTTACGAAGCTTAGGGATTACCTGGCAGCGGACGGGCGCGACAGGAGATTTTTGGCACAGGGAGCTCTTTGGCTTAAAGAAAAGGCTGAGAGCGAGGAAGCATGGCAGCTCATACACGACGAGATTGAAAGTATGGTGCAGAAGAAGGTGGAGAATGCCGGTATTTTGGGCATGCTGTTTGCTTCCTTTGCAAAGGCATCAAATCTGGTGAATGTTGACGAGCTTACTGATGTGATACGTGATGAGGCACTGCGTTTCCTTGATGAAGCGGCAGATGCGGAATCGGAAACCTCGGATAGGATTATTGCGATTTTTTATAGAAAGTTGGCAGAAGTTGAAGAGGATGAAGGACTCGTTAATGCACTTGAAGCGGCACGAGACCGCTTTTTGAGCAGTATGCCGCTGCAGGAAACAGTAGAGACTCTTCTTGCGGATATCAGGAACAGAACAAAAGAAGCATTGCAGGATTCTGCTTCTGAGCCGTCGAGACTTCTTCGTGGTGCAATTGAACGTGAGATTGATATGGCATGGGAGCTTTTGGAGAATGATGAACGCGTCAGAGTGCTGCTTGACTCACTTGTTCGCGACATGGCCGGCCGCAGTGCACTGAAGGCGCAGGAAATCGGGGGCGTTGTTGTGCGTGAAGTCATGGAGCGCCTGACTGATGAGCAGCTTAACAGCATAGTTTATGACAAGGTTGAGCCTGATCTGCTTTGGATTCGCATGAACGGCTCCGTGGTGGGGGCGCTTATCGGATGCGTGCTGTTCGTTTTTATGACGGCGGTCAAATAATAAGAAGAAATTAAAAGGAGTATGTCCGTAAAATGCGGGCATACTCCTTTTTTTAATCAAGCCTCAGACGGAATTTTTGTCCGGGACGTATTGTTTCTATGAGGAAGATTTCTTCAGGGTCTATCTGTGCGATTACATTCACCCTTTTATCTGCAGGAAGGGTTCTGCGGACGATTTCAAGCTCACCCGTATACCTCGGATATGTGTCGTTGTCGAGGGTAACGGCACCGATTGGGCGTGGAGCGGGAGCCATGGGACGTATTGCGCGTCCTGATTTTTTTATTATGCCGCGGCTTTCAAGTGCTCTGACAACATCGCGGGCTTTATCTTGGCGGGCAGTGAAGGTCTGCTGGAGAAATGTTTTTATTTCCTCATCCGTTGTTAATACCGAAGCGTGCAGGGTGAGGATTTCATCAGCATGAACGTCTGCAAGTGCATCAAGCTCCGAATCATTAGGTTCGCCGTCACCTATAAAAACTGAATCTGCGCCTAACGCGGCAAGGTGGCGGATAGCAAGCCCTGTGGGGAGCTTTCTGTCATCTTCGAGAGTGGGAAGACCGCAGAACAGTGGCGGACGTCGACGTTCTTCAGCCGACGGTTCGTCCGGGGGATCCACCGTTGCGGCAAAGGCGCCTGCAGAGATGCCGAAACGGTGCAGCAGCGAATTCTGTTCCAAGAAAAAATCCACATCAAGACCTGTGTTTTCTCTCGGATAGAAATTGTGGAGCGCATCGACGCGGTCCATATCCGCGCCTGCGGCTTTCATTTTTTCAAGATATTTCTGAGTTACTGTTGAAGCATTTAGCTGGATTCGAAGTCTGGGAGTATCAAGCAGCAAATCGGCAGCATCTTCGGGGGAGAAACCGTCATCGAGACGAAGGGTTGTTATGCCAAGCTTCATAAGCTCTGATGGATTGGATTCCTTTGAATCCAAAAGCGATGAAGCTGCCTGTGAAATATCTGCGATAACGTCAAATTGAAGCTCCTTTGCCTTTGCAAGGAGTGTTTTGAGCTCTGAGCGGAAAACAACGGCGTCTGTTTCAGGAATCTGAAGAGAGGTAAAAAGACGCGTGATTCCGCGTGCTGCAGCACGTTCCAAAAGAGACAGATTTTTTTCCTGTGGGGTATTGAGCCCACAGTATACGGAAATTCCAGTTTTCATTCGGAGCCCTCCTCAGCAGGGTCTGTAAAGCCTATACACCATGTTGCAATGAATCCGGCAATGTATGAAGCAAGTATTCCAAGAAGATATACGGCAGGGTGGTCGGTTGCCGCGGCCAACGGAAGTCCTGAGAGACCGATTGTGGAGGCACCGACCATGAAGGCTGCCTGCACGGCTCCGCCGAATGCGCCGCCTATGCATGCTCCGATAAAAGGACGCCCGAGGGGGAGCGTTACACCGTATATGAGAGGTTCACCGACACCCATAATACCGACAGGAAGAGCTGAAATAATGGTTTTCTTAAGGGCACGGTTTTTTGTTTTGAAATATACAGCTGCCGAAGCACCTACCTGTCCGGCACCTGCCATGGCAAGGATAGGAAGAAGAATAGTCACTCCTGTTCTTGCAAGAAGCTCGGCGTGAATAGGGGTAAAGGCCTGATGGATTCCCAAAAGAACGCACGGAAGCCATATACCGCCGAGAGCAAACCCGGTAACAGGTCCTCCGACCTTTACCGCAGATGCCGCGGCCTGTCCGATACATTCGGAAATCATGCCGCCAACAGGTTGAAGAACGAGTATGGCAAGTGTGCCTGCGGAAAGGAATACAATCAGCGGAGTTAAAAACAGGTCGAGCATTTCGGGGATAACCTTCCGCACATGGGTTTCAAGCCAGGAGGCTGCAGCGGAGATAAGAAGAACCGCAATTATTCCGCCTCGTCCCGGTACAAGCGTATCTCCAAAAAGCGTAACGGAGGACAGAAGCGGGTGAGTTATGAGTACGGCAAGGGCAGCTCCGATAGCCGGGCTTCCGCCGAATGATTTCGATGCATTCCAGCCTGTGACGATATTAAGTGCGTAAAAAATGGTATTGCCGGCGATTTTCAGCAGATGCACAGCAGGGTAAGAAGCGGCCTCCGGCACTAAACGAAGATAAACGTTCAGAGAGCCGGTCAAAAGACCGCAGGCAATGAATGCGGGAATAAGCGGAATAAATATGTCTGCGATACGCTTAAAGAAAAGCTTCACAGGAGTTGCATTTTTGGCGCGTATTTCTTCGTGCAGAGCTTTGCCGTCACCAAATGACGGAGAAGCATTTGAAGGAGCCTGTTCTTGGGGAGACTTCATCAGGGCCAAAAAGCATTTTGTGACCTCTGAAGCGCGTCCGGGACCGAGGATAATCTGCAGCTCAGTATCCGACTGATTGACTCCGAGAACACCATTGATTTTTTTAAGAGCAGCCAGCGTTTCATCTGATGCAGGTTCTGTTTCAAGACGCAGGCGTGTCATGCAGCATTCGGCAGAGCGGATTCGTTCGCCCGGACCTATTACTGCAAAAATTTCTTTCGCTATATCATTCGGGTTCATGAAAGTCCTCCTTTTTGGTTATTGCGGAGAGCAGTTCCGAGATGACCGTCAGCTTCTTTTAATTTGAGTTTTGCTTCTTCCACAGGAAGGCCGCTGAGAATGAGAAAGATTGCAAGCTTAGCGTTTCCGTCTGCATCGCGTAATGCTGCATCGCTTTCTTCAGGGGAACAGCCTGTTGCTTCTATTACTATGCGGTGAGCGCGGGCAACAAGCTTTTGATTGGTTTCCTCAACGTCAACCATGAGGTTTCCGTATACCTTTCCCAGGCGTACCATGCTGCCCGTAGAAAGCATATTCAAAATGAGCTTTTGCGTGGTACCGGCTTTCATGCGTGTGGAGCCTGTGATGACCTCAGGTCCCGGCAAAGCAGTAAGCTCTATATCGGCGAGATTAGCTATAGGAGAATCGGGACTGCAGGCAATAGATATTGTTGAAGCACCGATGGATTTTGCATAATTAAGAGCACCTACAACATAAGGCGTTCTGCCGGAGGCAGAGATTCCTACAATAACATCGGCGGATGTTATATGAGAACGTTTTAAATCCTCTTCGCCAAGAGCGGGAGAATCCTCTGCGCCTTCCTGCGCTCTGAACATGGCATCAGCTCCGCCGGCAATCAACCCACGGACAAGAGATGGGGATACCCCGAAGGTGGGCGGACATTCCGAAGCATCCAGTACACCAAGACGGCCTGATGTTCCTGCTCCGACGTATATAAGATGACCGCCGGATGAAAGCGAATGAGCAATCAAATCAACAGCTTGGGCAATCTGTGGAAGAATCCTTTCGACTGCCTGTACTGTATTTCTGTCCTCATTGTTTATAAGACGAACCATTTCAAGGGTTGAGAGGGAGTCGATATCCGTGCTGGCGGGATTCCTCCGCTCTGTAGCCAGATGATCAAGTTGTATCATTTCACAGCTCCTTTAATGTAGTAACCTTAATTATAGCACTTTAACGCCAATGCAGGCACAAAAGAATTTGAAAAAAGTGCTTGACGAATCTGGGATTAAGAGGTAATATATAGAAGCTGACTCGTGCGGGGCACGATGAAGCACAAGGTGTTCCTTGAAAACTAAACAATGCAGAAATGAATCATCTAAATTGATTCAAGCCAGATGTCGGGCATGAAGCTATGCTTCATGAACCAACAATTTCTAAAAAGAGTAAAGCGAAAGCTTTATACTCAAAAGATTAA
>NZ_CDXDFU010000009.1:0-5889 GCF_978017985.1 Schwartzia sp. (in: firmicutes)
CCGCTCCCTGTGCCACAGCTTCACGAGCCACGGCGACCGCGCCATGTCCGTAGGCATCGGCCTTAACAACCGCGCAAAACTTCGCTCCGTTCGTCACACGGCTCTTTATGACTGAAATATTATGCCTTAAAGCACTCAAATTGATTTCCGCCCAAGCTCCACGATTTGACATTCTACCGCCCCACTCTTAAGGACCCTCTGATGATTCCAAAGATTCCCATAAATTTTTATACAAATAAATGATACATCACACAGAAAAGCAAAACAACCCTGTGAGCGTTTCTTACACTGCATTCCGAAAATTAATATTACATTCTGAATATTAAATACATATTATATTCTATTGACTATATACCTACTATATGGTTTATTTTAATGGTCATAGTATTTTCAATTGTTCAGGGGATGATTACCACGTATAAACTCAACAGCGCAGTCAAGGCACCTACACCGTCACTGCTTCAGGCAGCCCAGATCGGTGAACTTTCCTATGACAACCCAACGCTGCAGCATCTTGAAGATAAAGACGCCATTCTGGTCATGAGCTTTGGCACAACATTTAAGGGGACGCGCAAAGCCACGATTCAGGCAACCGTCGATCAGATTCAGGCTGCTCATCCCAACACAAAAATAAGTCTCGCCTTCACCTCTCACATAATTATCGACCGCATGGAAGCAAATGAAGGCGTACGTATTCCTATTCCTGAGGAAGCACTTGACCGGCTAAAGAACGAAGGGTATACCCGTATTGCACTTACAACTTTGGATATACTTCCGGGTATGGAATACGCATATAACACAGCAGTATTCGACCGCTACAAGGAATCCTTCAAAAAAATGACGATGGGCACGCCTCTCCTCTACTGGATGGGACAGGAAGACCAGCGCGACGACTTTGAAGACTTCATTGAGGCATTAAAGACACAGCTTCCAAAGCAAAATGACAATGAAGCTGTTCTCCTTATGGCTCACGGCACACCTCATCCGTCCAATGCCTTCTATACTATGATTCAGATGCGTCTTGAATCTGCAGGCATCAAAAATGTTTACGTTTACACGGTAGAAGGCTGGCCTATGCTCTCGGATATAATTCCGCGGCTCAGACAAAACGGCATAAAGCATGTAACACTTATGCCCGCCATGATGGTCGCAGGTGAACACGCCAAAAACGACATGGCCGGAGAGCATCCGGATTCGCATAAATCTCAGCTTGAAGCCGAAGGTTTCACCGTAAGCATATTCAACCACGGACTCGGTGAGAATGCTGCTATCCGCCAGATGTTCGTAGATCGTGCAGCTGAAGCCTACCATCTGCTTCAAAAGAAAAACTGACAGAACAAAATCCCCGAGTGCTTTATCTCTAAGGCACTCGGGGATTGTTATTTGTGGTGCGATTGGGCGGAGTCGAACCGTCGACCCTCTGCTTAGGAGGCAGATGCTCTATCCAACTGAGCTACAACCGCAAAGAACGATTTAAATTATAACTCAATTGCTTAATTTTTACCATAGGCAAAATATTTCCAAGTCAAAACTGCCTTGCATCTTTTTCCAGCAGACGTTTCTTTTTCATAGTAGGAAATTTTTCGTTGATAAAGCTGTATCTCGGACAGTCTTTATCATGGTCATTTATTATGCCACATGCCTGCAGATGCGAATATACCGTCACAGGTCCGAGGTATTTAAAGCCGCGCTTTTTCAGGTCTTTGCTGATTTTCTCAGAAAGTCCGTTGCTCACGGGGATAATGCCGTCGGCGTGCCGGTCATAAAGAATTGTTTTTCCGTCAGACCAGTGCCACAGGTACTCCGTAAACGTCCCCCATTCTTCTCTTACCTTCTGAAAGCAGCGGGCATTATGAATCACGGCATTTATTTTTCTTGGCGAACGTATCATTCCCGGGGTTTTCATAATGCGTTCAATATCCTTCTCCCCGAAAGCTGCCACAGCATCAAAATCAAAACCCGCAAAGCATTCATGAAAAATTTCACGTTTCTGTATCATCATATTCCAGTTAAGTCCACACTGCATGGCTTCCATCATGAGAAATTCAAACTGCTTTCTGTCGTCCTTAAGCGGCACGCCCCATTCCGTATCATGGTACAGCATCATTTTTTCATTGCATTTATCCCAGTCACAGTATGACATCATACCGCCCCCTTTATTCAATTATAATGCATCATCCGAAATTTGCCCAAAAGAAAAAGGATGTGCAGATAATCCACACATCCTTTAACAGTTCAATTATGCGTTTTCAGGTTTTATGCCTTTGACAAACATACAGCGGAAAGCATTAAGTACGGCAAGAACCGTCACGCCTACGTCAGCAAAGATTGCAAACCACATATTCGCCATACCGATGGCACCAAGAACAAGGCAGGCTACCTTGATTCCGATAGCAAACCATATATTCTCACGCACGATAGCCATGCATTTTCTTGCAATGCGGATAGCAGTAGGTATTTTCAGCGGGTCATCATCCATGAGTACAACGTCCGCAGCTTCGATGGCTGCATCGCTGCCCATAGCGCCCATTGCAATACCGATATCAGCACGGCGCAGTACCGGCGCGTCATTTATACCGTCACCGACAAATGCCGTCATTTCATTTTCGTTTTTGCGCTCTTTGAGGATTTCCTCAAATTTCGCGACCTTGTCCTGAGGCAGAAGGTCAGTGCAGACACGGTCGATACCGATATCCTTCGCAACCCGCTCGCCGACTTCCTTAACGTCACCCGTAAGCATAACATTCTGGCGTACACCTGCTTTTTTAAGCTCCTTGAGAGCCTGTACGCTATGGTCTTTAACAACGTCACTGATGATGATATGTCCCGCATATTTTCCGTCGATTGCCACATGAATGAGCGCACCGACAGGCTCGTTTTCACAGCCGTGAGCCTCAACGCCTGCGGTTACCATCATCTTTTCGTTACCCGCATACACAACCTTGCCGTTGACCTTTGCCCGGACGCCCTGTCCTGCAAATTCTTCTACGTCTTCGACGCTGCAGGAATCTGCCTCATGAGCAAATGCATTGCGAAGCGATACAGCAATCGGGTGACTGCTGTGACGCTCTACATGTGCAGCCATGTGCAGAAGCATATCCTTGTCTACGTCATCGGCATGGATGCCCGTTACATCAAACACGCCCTTTGTGAGCGTACCCGTTTTATCAAATACAACAGTTTTTGCAGAGGCAAGAGCCTCAAGGTAGCTTGCACCCTTTACGAGTACACCCTCGCGGCTGGCAGTACCTATACCTGCAAAGAAGCTCAACGGTACGCTGACGACCAGAGCGCATGGGCAGCTCATGATGAGGAAGATAAGCGCACGATAAATCCATGTGCTCCACTCTGCGGGCGCCCCCGTTGCGATGTGATACAGCGGCATAACAAATGCCAGCAGTACAGCAAGCACTGTAACAATCGGAGTATAAACCCGCGCAAAACGCGTGATAAATTTCTCTGTTTTCGCCTTGCGGCTTCCTGCATCCTCGATGAGCTCCATAATCTTCGAAGCTGTAGATTCGCCGAATTCCTTCGTTGTACGGATTTTCAAAACGCCGCTGAGATTGATGCAGCCGCTGGCAACATCCTCACCCTTTTTGATAGTACGCGGAACAGCCTCTCCTGTAAGCGCGGATGTATCGAGGGAAGATGTGCCGTCGATTACAACACCGTCAATAGGTACACGCTCACCCGGGCGGACAACAATGACAGTACCTACTTCGACATCATCAGGGTCAACCTCTTCAAGCTGCCCGTCCTCGCCCTCTACGTTTGCCGTATCTGGAACGATGTCCATAAGAGCGCTGATATCGTTGCGGCTTTTGCCGACAGCATAGCTTTGAAACCACTCACCAATCTGATAAAACCACATAACGGCAATGGCTTCTGTGTAATCCCCGTTATCATAAAGCGCAAGGGAAATAGCACCGATTGTCGCAATCGCCATTAAAAGACTTTCGTCAAAAGCCTGATGGTTTTTAATACCTTGAAATGCTTTAATGAGGATATCATATCCGATGATGAGGTATGGAATCATATAAAGGACAAAACGTGCCAGTCCTTCGACCGGCACGAATTCCAACGCCAACATCATCGCGCCTGAAACAGCGATGCGAATTAAATTTTTCTTCTGTTTAGCGTTCATATTGATTTACCTCAGATGAAAACTTCGCAGTCTTCCTCGACCTTTTTGCAGTTAGCACGGACATTTTCCATAACCTTCTGCGGGTCAGCACCCTCCTCAAACTCAACCTTCATTTTGAGTGCCATGAAATTAACGACAGCATCTGCAACGCCTTCCGTCTTCTTTGCTGCATCCTCCATGAGATTTGCGCAGTTTGCGCAGTCAACTTCGATTTTGTAAGATTTTTTCATTGTAAATTCCTCCCGTATGTTATATGATATAGTTGATTCAATTAAACGATTGTTTAATCGTTATATTGATGATAACCGAAATTTGCAATTCTGTCAATTCCCTTTTAGAAAAAAATATCACATGCAACAAACAAAGAAAACCATGATATACTTGTATCAGTATATCTCTTAGGAGGAAATGCAATGAAAGAACGTCAGCACCTTCCCCATCTTCACGACATGTCCGAAGATGAGCTTATCGAACATATCCCGTCCGTTGAAACCATCGCCGCCGTCTCTGAGGCAATGAAGCAGCTGGGCGACCCCAGCCGCCTGCGCATCTTTTGGCTTCTGTGCCATGCAGAGGAGTGCGTGCAGAATATAGCCGCAGCTATGGATATGTCCAGCCCCGCAGTTTCACATCATCTCCGGCTGCTGAAAAACGCAGGACTTATTACTTGCCAGCGAAAAGGCAAGGAGATGTTTTACCGCGCCGCCGATACAAAGCTTGTCATGTCGCTGCACCACAGTATAGAAAAGATAGCACAGATTTCATGCATGGGGTAAAACACAAAATGCCGGGCGGATTTTTCCGCCCGGCATTTTTATTTGCTTATCAGCACAATATTTCATTTTCTGCGGCCTTCCACCGCAATCCAGGATGTTCCTTCCTTTGTATGCACCGCTGCCGTATCAAACCCCGCTGTCCTGAACAGAAGCTCAAATTCCTCAGGCGCAGGATTGCGAAGGTCATACCGTTTTATATTTTCAAGCTGGTCTTCTGTGAGCTCCGCCCCGCCGTGAATATCCGCTATAAGCATAAACACACCGCCATGCTTCAGCACTCGGTACACCTCGCTCAGGCTCTTTTCCGGAGTCGGCCAGAAGTAAAAGCTCTCTACCGTGGTAATTTTATCAAACATTTCACTATCAAAAGGAAGTGCGTCAACAGAGCCTTCCACGATTTTCATGCGCCCGCTTTCAACAGCCGCTTTATTCATTTTCTTAGACTTTGCAACCGACAGAGCAGAATAATCTACTCCATAAATTTCCCCTTCAGGTACTTTCTCAGCCAAGCGGCTCAGTGTCATTCCTCCGCCGCAGCCTATATCAAGAATAACGTCCCGCCTATCAAACTCAAAAAAGGAAAGGCCCCAGCCCGTTACCTCATAATGCTCACGATTCATGCGCTCAAGCATCTGCTCTCCCGCTTCTCCTGCCGGCTTGCCCGGATTACCCTGCTGTGTAATGCTCTTTTCTTTATGTGAATGCCTGTTCATTTTATCCCTCCCTGCTATTTCATCGTATCATATCTGTCAAAATTTTTATAATGCCTTCAATCAAAGTTTGCCATAGGCAAACTTTCATCTGCGGCACTAGCTTCGCGTCGCAACGAGGCGGGAGATATGCTCATCGCCTGTTATTAGCCACAACCCCCACTTACAGAAGTGGGGGACATCTTTTGCCGAGTCATCAAATCAAAAAGGATTGAAGCATAACAGCCTCAACCCTTTGAAAAACTCAAACTTATTC
>NZ_CDXDFU010000010.1:0-2808 GCF_978017985.1 Schwartzia sp. (in: firmicutes)
AAAGCGCGTAAAAAAGCCACGGTTCAAAAGAACCGTCGTTTTTATTAAACACTTTCTTTATTGAGCTTTTTAAGCTCCTTTTTTGCAATCTTTCCTGTTGCGGTTTTCGGCATTTCTTCGATTTCGTGGAATTCGCGCGGTATCTTGAAGAGTGCCAGATTCTGCTGCAGGTATTTTTTGAGTGCGCGCAGGTCAACCTCCGCATCAGGCTGGACTGTGTAGTAGCAGCAGCCGGCCTGTCCGCGCAGCTTATCTTCAATAGGAATTACAGCTACCTCGCGTACACCGGGGAACTGATATATAAGCTCTTCGATTTCGCGCGGGTAGATGTTTTCGCCCATGCTGATAATCATATCTTTTATGCGGTCGACTATGTAGTAGTAGCCGTCCTTGTCGCAGCGGGCAACGTCTCCCGTGTGCAGCCAGCCGTCTGCCAGTGTTTCCGCGGTGGCGTCGTCACGCTTCCAGTAGCCGTGCATTACGTTCGGTCCCTGTACAAGCAGCTCTCCGACTTCTCCCCGGGGCACGTCGAGCCCTGTTTCGGGGTCTACGATACGAACCTTTACGTCCGGAAGGGCAGGGCCTACAGAGGTTGCACGGGGGGCTTCAGGCGGGTTCATGGTGACAACAGGCGAAGCCTCGGAAAGTCCATATCCCTCAATGATGGGGATATTAAACTTCGTGGTGAAGGCTGAGCCGATTGCCTCGGGAAGTGTCGTTCCTCCCAGCATGACAAAACGAAGTGTTTTGAAATCCTCTGTGGAAGCAAGCTTTGTTATAAGCGAGCAGATGGACGGGACCATGACTATGATGGTAACACCGAGCGCCCTTGTGATATCGATGGTTTTCTTCGGGGTGAAGGAATCCAGGATACTGAGCGTGCCGCCCGCGTAAAGTCCTGCCATGACGGCGCAGGTCCATGCGAAGCAGTGGTACATTGGAAGTACGCAGAGCACATTGTCCGAGCTTGTGTAGTGAACGACCTGCTGCAGGTCAATGGTGTTCATCACGATATTTTTATGAGACAGTATGGCGCCTTTGGGTTCTCCCGTAGTACCCGAGGTATAGATGAGTGCGACAGGTTCGTCGGCACCGAAATCCTTCGGAAGCTCCGGCGGCGGGGGCAGTGTCGTAGGCTCTATGCAGGCTCCTATGTCAAGCTGCTGGACATCTTCGTAATACTGCGAGTTTATTGCAGCATCAAGTGTCAGCGGTTTATCAGTGAGCAGAAAGTGCGAGTCCGCGTTTTTGAGTATGAAAGCTGTCTCGCGCATGCTGAGCTGAAAGTTGATAGGCACGACAACGGCGCCCAGAGAAGCTATAGCCATGTAAGCGGCAATGTATTCCGCACGGTTGTGGGAGTATATTCCGACGGTGGAGTGTCGTCTTACACCCATGGCGTACAGACGGCGGCGGCAGTTTTCAGTAGCAACTCTCAGTCCGCGGTATGTGAGCGCGCCGAGCTGGCTGTAGACAGCGTCGTCGTTATCTTTGCCCCTCCTTAGTATTTCATGAACAAGCATAAAGAGTATCCTCCCTTGGGATTGTGAATAAATTTATTTTCTGATTTATGCTATTTAATTATAATGCCTTTAATCGAAGTTTGCCATAGGCAAACTTTCCTCAGCGGTATTTTACCCGCGGACACCGGCTTCGTGCCGCAGCGAGGCGGGATATGTGTTCACTATATGTTATCCGTTATTATCTTACCTATATATAAGCTGTCTTTTCCGAAGTATATAGCATGAAAGTGAAAAGCTACAGGAAACGCAATTTATCTTATGGATTGTTTTCACTTCTGTGGATAAATTTTGAATATTATATAGATATGGAGTATCTTACAGAATTTTTTCATAAATATCTTTACTTGTTGATATGGAATGAAGTATAATAAATGTACCAATAGAGTTGACATACAACTCATAGAAATCATTTATCAAATTCATTTCTTGTGAGAGGGGGTAATGCCGGCGATATTGAAGCCTTACAATCCAGTATAAAAGGGGGAAAAAATTGTGCTGAAAACAAACATGCAAAAGGGTATTTTTACAGTACTCATCGGTATCATCATTTGGTTCTGCCCTATGCCTGCAGGCCTCAAACCTGACGCTTGGCATATGTTCGCAATCTTCGTTTCCACAATCGTTGGTTTCATTCTTCACCCGCTGCCAATCGGCGCCGTCGCACTCATCGCGGTCGGTGTAACGGGATTCCTGAAGGTGTTGAAACCGGCCGCAGCTCTCTCGGGTTTCGGCAATGCCACAATCTGGCTTATCGTTTCGGCATTCCTGTTTGCAAAAGGCTTCATTAAAACGGGTCTTGGCAAACGCATCGCTTACAAAATCATGGCGGCTATCGCTACAAGCTCCCTGAAGCTTGGTTACACGATGGCTTTCACGGACCTTATCATTGCTCCTGCTACACCGTCCAATACGGCTCGTGGCGGCGGTATCCTGTTCCCGATTGTCCGCAGCCTTTGCGCAGCGTTCGAATCTGAGCCGGGTCCGACAGCAAAGAAAATCGGTTCCTATCTCGTAGCATGCACGTTCCAGAACAACTGCATCACGTCTTCCATGTTTATCACGGCTGTTGCTCCGAACCTTCTGGTTGTTTCGCTGGCAGCTGAAACTGCAGGCGTAGAAATCAGCTGGGGTCTCTGGGCTCTCGCATGTATCGTACCGGGCCTCCTGGCTCTCCTCATCTGCCCGTACCTTGTTTACAAGGTCTGCCCGCCGGATCTGAAAGAGACTCCGGAAGCTCCGCAGATTGCACGTGAAGAGCTCGCTAAGATGGGTCCGATGACAGGCG
>NZ_CDXDFU010000011.1:0-4105 GCF_978017985.1 Schwartzia sp. (in: firmicutes)
ACTGCTGCCTATGGAGGTTCCTGAGCAGGAGGTCATAGGGGAATGGCTGGCGGATAAAAAGGGTTCGAAGGTCTATATGGAGGTTCCGCAGAGGGGAACGAAGCATGATATCGTTCTTATGGCTGAAAACAATGCTGCAAAATATTTGTCAGATGAGGCGGCAAGGATTAAGACATCGAATGAACAAACAGAGGGTGCGGTCAGAGAGCTTGGCGGGTATCTTGGACTGAGCAGTCTGCCCTGGCGTATGGAGTGCTTTGATATATCCCATATTCAGGGCTCCGAAACTGTTGCGTCTATGGTTGTTTTCGAGGGAGGTATTCCGAATAAATCGGCGTACAGGCGGTTCAAAATAAAGAGTGCCGAAGGAAAGCCGGACGATTTTCTCTCCATGCGTGAGGTAACCACAAGACGATATGGAAAGAAAGATGTGGAGGATATGCCTGACCTCATTATTATCGACGGCGGCAAAGGACAGCTCAGCTCTGCTCTTGAGATAATACGTGGCGCAGGGCATCATACAGTTCCTGTAATCGGTCTGGCAAAGCAGTTTGAATGGATATTCGTTGAAGGAAAATCCGACCCTGTGATACTTCCGCGAAACAGTCAGGCACTGTTTTTGATGCAGCGAATACGTGATGAGGCACACCGCTTTGCCATAACATATCACCGCAGCCTGCGCGGAAAACGTAATCTTGTCTCGGTGCTTGATCATATTGCGGGCATAGGAGAAAAGCGGCGTCAGGCACTGCGTAAAAAGTTCGGTACGATTCAAAAAATGCGTGAGGCTTCCCTTGAAGAGCTTGCAGCGGCGCCCGGAATGACAAAACCGGCGGCACAGGCAGTTTTTAACTTTTTTCAGGCGCATGAAGGATTTTTGAAAAAGGACAAGGATTCCCGCGAGGAGGAAATATGATGGATTATAAGGCTTTGAAATTAACAGAGCTTCGGGAGCTGGCAAAAGAAAAAGGCATACATGGTGTTTCAGCTTTGCGTAAGGATGATTTGATAAGCAGGTTGGAAAAAGCGGAAGCAGACGCGGCAAGTACACCGCGCCGTCCTGCTCCTGAAAGGAGAAATGCAAATCCTCCGCGTCCTTTTGTACGCCGTCAAAATCCTATGCCACGACAGGAAGGCCAGCAGGACAGAAGAAGGCAGTATCCTGCAAGGAGAACTCATGTTGAAAAAGAGGCACCGAAACAGGCTGAGCAGGCAGAAAATCAACAGCCGAGAATAGAGAATAATAATCGTATTGAGGGATACCTTGAGGTAATGAGTGAGGGCTTCGGATTTGTACGCAGCAACGGGTACATGTCCGGAGAAAACGACACATATATCACTCCGCCGCTTATCCGCCGCTTTCGTCTGAGGACCGGTGATTACATTGTAGGCATCCGCAGGGAGAAAAGTATCACGGAAAAAACTGCGGCGCTGCAGACACTCATTTCGGCAAACGGTATGGCACCGAATGAGCTTTACTATAGACCTACGTTTGAAAAGTTTACGCCTATTTTCCCTGATGAAAGATATCAGCTTGAGACTCCGAATACGACGGCAGCAATGAGAATTATGAACCTTGTTACTCCTGTTGGAAAGGGGCAGAGAGGTCTTATTGTTGCACCGCCGAAAGCCGGCAAAACAACGCTTCTGAAAGAGATTGCAAAAGCAATGCTGACGAACCATCCTGATATTCATCTCATGATTCTTTTGATTGATGAACGTCCTGAGGAGGTCACAGATATACGTGAATCCATTACGGACGGTAATGTAGAGGTTTTGGCGTCTACCTTTGATGAACTGCCTGAGCATCATAAGCATATTTCTGAGATTGCCATTGAACGGGCAAAGAGGCTTGTGGAGCAGAAGAAGGACGTTGTGATTCTGCTGGACAGCATTACACGCCTTACACGCGCGTACAATCTGACAGGGATTCCGTCAGGAAGAACTCTTTCCGGCGGTCTTGACCCTGCATCACTGTATATGCCCAAACGCTTCTTCGGTGCTGCACGTAATACACGGGAAGCAGGAAGCCTTACCATACTGGCAACTGCGCTTATTGAAACAGGCTCAAAGCTTGATGATGTTGTGTATGAGGAATTCAAGGGCACGGGCAATATGGAGCTGACACTTTCGAGACGTCTTCAGGAAAGGCGTATTTTCCCTGCTATTGATATCGCAAAATCCGGAACACGCAGGGAAGAGCTTCTTCTTACGGAGGAAGAACAGAAAATCGAAACAAAAATTCGTCAGTCGTATCTGTCCGAAAAAGATATGGAGCAGCTGATTTCAATATGCAATAAAGCAAAAACTATAGAAGAACTGCAGAAATTAATTTCCGGCTGAAAAGCCATACAGAACAAAGGGTGAAGGAAATGATTGATGACAGATTAAAAGCGGTTGCTGAAATGGTTCCTGAGGGAATGAGTGCGGCAGATGTGGGCTCCGACCATGCATATCTTGCTATGCATTTGTATACTGAAGGAAAATCCCCGAAGGTCATTGCAACCGATAAAAATGAAGGGCCGTGCGAGGCTGCCCGCGCAACGCTGAAAGCAGCAGGACTGCTGGATGATATTCCTGTCCGCTGCGGAGACGGCCTTTTTGCTTTGGAGAAGGGCGAGGTTGAGTGTGTCTGCATCGCGGGAATGGGCGGAGAACTGATTGCCCATATTCTTAATGCGGTGCCTGACGTTTTCAGAAGCCTGAAACGCGTTGTTTTACAGCCAATGAATGATTCGCCTCTGCTCCGTGCTTGGCTGTATAAAAACGGTTGGCACATTGTTGATGAAAGACTGGCAGAGGTAGATGACAGGCTGTATGAAATTATTGCGGCAGAGCCTGGAGCAGAAGCCATGCCGGAACCTGTACTGCTTGAAATCGGGCCTGTGCTTTGCAGTAATAAACCTGAACTCTATACAAGACATGTAGAGGAAAGGATTACGAAGTATCAGCGTATTCTGGATGGACTTAGAAGAAGCGGTCATCCGGATATTGAGAGAATCCGTGAGATTGGCGCGAAAATCAAGGAGCTGGAGGGAAAACAATGGTAAAATGTCAGGTCATTATGGATGCAATGGAAAAGCTTGCACCACGCAGACTTGCAGAGGACTGGGATAATCCCGGCCTTTTGGTTGGAAGTCCCTCGCAGGAGATTAACAAGATACTTGTCTGTCTCGATGTGCGGGATGAAATAATTGCCCGCGCTGCTGATGAAGGCTTTGATATGATAGTTTCCCATCATCCGCTGATTTTCAAATCTTTTAAGAAGCTGCGGACAGATTTGCCTGACGGGAAGAAGTTTTCGGAGCTGTTAAAGCATGATATAGCAGTATTTGCGGCACATACAAATCTCGATATCGCAAAGGGCGGGGTAAATGATGTGCTGGCGGAAAAAATCGGGCTCAGGGATATAAAGCCGTTTGATATCACGGGAGAAGAACAGCTCATAAAATTGGCAGTGTATGTACCGAAGGATTATGCGGATTCTGTACGTGGGGCTGTTTTTTCGGCAGGTGCAGGTCATATAGGTAATTACAGTGAATGCAGCTTCAATGTTGATGGAAAGGGTACGTTCCGCCCACTGAGCGGTACACATCCTTTTATCGGTACAGAGGATAAACTTGAGACTGTAGATGAGGTCCGCATTGAGACGATTTTCCCGAAAGGACTGAAAGAAAGGGTTGTACGGGAAATGATAAAGGCACATCCCTACGAGGAACCTGCTTATGATTTATATCCTCTGGTAAACCGGGGAGAGGTTCACAGCCTCGGACGTATTGGAGTTGTTGATACGCCGATGACGGCAGAGGATTTTGCGGCTGATGTAAAGAAGGGGCTGAATGCGGAATATCTGCGTCTGGTGAAAGCCGGAGACAGAATGATTAAGAAGGTGGCACTCTGCAGCGGAAGCGGTGCTGAATTTATAGAGAGAGCATCATTTATGGGCTGTGATGCTTATGTGACAGGTGATGTGCGATATCACGACGCGCAGCGTGCGGCAGAGCTTGGAATACATGTCATTGACGCCGGACATTTTTCAACTGAGCAGCCTGTTGTGTCTGTGGTTGCAGACTACCTGACGGAAGCACTTAAAAAGGTGCATGGC
>NZ_CDXDFU010000012.1:0-6478 GCF_978017985.1 Schwartzia sp. (in: firmicutes)
CAGCAAGATGATTCAGCTCATGCTGAGCGTTCTTGTACAGCATCTTGATGCTGTCTACAGCGAATTTATGGCACAGGTTTGGGGCAACTGAAAAGGGTAACAAAAAAGCGCAGGCACCGAAATGGTGTCTGCGCAATTTTTGTATAAAGAAAACCACGCGATAGTCGCGTGGTTCAGTAGAGCTTAAGCGATGAAAGAAAAACTCCCGATGTGGTAATATAATCACGACCTGCCAGTCATGAAACCACATCAGGAGGAATTGCTAGTGAAATCAAAAGATGAGAACAGTTTAGCACATACAAAATGGAATTGTAAATACCACATAGTCTTTGCACCTAAGTACCGTCGTAAAGTCTTTTTTGCGGAAAAGAGATTGGCAATACGTGATATGTTGCGGACATTATGCCAATGGAAAGGCGTAGAGATAATAGAAGGTGAAATATGTCCGGATCACATACATTTGTTGGTAACTATCCCACCTAAAATAAGTGTGTCAGGATTTATGGGATATCTGAAAGGTAAAAGCAGCCTAATGATATTCCAGAAATATGGAAACATGAAATTTGCATATAGAAATAGAGAATTTTGGTGCAAGGGGTATTATGTAGATACAGTGGGAAAGAATACCAAAGTAATAAAAGAATACATAGAAAATCAATTGAAACGTGATAAAGAATCAGATCAGCTAGCCTTGTTTGACCCGAAAGACCCGTTTACGGGTAGCAAGTAATCAACGCATGGCTGGCAGGCCAAATTTTGACGCATTTATGCGTAGCTAGTTTAGGATAGGGCTATGCCCGAAAATGAAATACCACCCGCTACGCGGGTGGATTTTTATTGTGTTCTGAAATGAATCAATCCAGCGGGTCCGGACCGTATTCGTTTTCGCCATGGGTTCCCGGTACAAAAAGCAGATAAAGGGAAAGAATACAGCTGATAACGGACAGGGCTAAAAATAAATAGCCCAGCGGTTCATGGGGAGGGATAAAACCGTAATCCCCGAAAGGCGGCTGCCATGGGAAGAAGAATGCCGGCATAAAATACATAACAGCATCGATGCGCATGAGATTGTCAGCCCAAAAACCATCGCGTCCCATGTCGTGCAGACGGCGGGTGTTCAGCTTGAGCTGGAAAGGAAGCGTTACTGACGCTGCGAATGCAAGAACGAACTCTGTGGTTCTTGTACGGAATACATCATCGACGAATGACGCGATAACACAGTAGATAATCATACCGAGGAGACCGACGACGAGAGTGCGTTTGAAATAACGCAGACGGTTAAGCCGCCCGTCCGACTTCATAAAATTTTCGTAGAAGCCTACATCAGGCGTGCGCTGCTTCTTCGGCGGATTGTTTTGCAGGACGGCGGATATGGTTGTCTGCTGCTGCGGAACTGCCGGCGCTGCCTGTGGTGTGTCTGCACCCGGAAGCTGTTTGCCGCACTCTCCGCAGAAACGCGAGCCTGCGGTGACTTCTTTGCCGCAGAACGGGCAGAATTTTACTTCACTCATTTTCATTTTCCTCCTTGTAAGAGAATCCTCTATCATACGAAACATCATTTTACATATATGAACGAAGAAAAGCAAGCACATGAAAAATATACAATGTATTCTTCAGACAATTTTTGTTTTTTGCTGTATAATAGCATTTAGTTTTAATCAAATTCCAAGGAGGAGCATAAATGAAATTCACGAAAACTTTTGCGATTTTTATCGCGATGCTGACGCTCTGCCTTGCTTTGGCAGGCTGCGGCAAGAAAGAGGACCCGGAAACAAGCATGAAGGTCTACACGAAGGCTGTTCTGCATCAGGACGAAGACAGCCTGAAAAAGACGGGATTCGACAAGAAGGACATACACGACACGCTGCTGAACAATTTTGCTGATGCATTCCTCAGCACAAGCGGCGGTTTATACAGCCGTGAGCAGGCTAACCGTATCGGTGAGGTTTACCTCAAAAAGCTTAAAAAGGTAGATATCGGAGCAAATGGCGGCACAGTAAATGGCGACACTGCCAAGGTAAATATTGTTGTAGGACAGATTGACATGAGAAAGCTGGGCGAGCCTGCAGTTATTTACCAGATGCAGAGAGAGCTTATGAGACACCCTGAGCTTCAGACAAGACAGCAGCAGACGGATTTCATAACGAAAATGCTCATCAGGATTCTTGAGGATATGCCTGTTGGCGGCGCGGTTCCTGTCAATGTAGAGTGCAAATACGACACTCTGAAGGGCATGTGGGTTCCGAAGGATCCTGACCGCTTCATGGAGGATCTTGAGGACGCAATCGTTAAGACGTTCTGATTAAGTGAATGCCTTCTCCTTTTGGAGAAGGCATTTTTAATGCGTTCATTTAATGAAGAAAGTTTGTTCAGACGGTAAAATAAAAGGGCTGCATACCGTATTTCTTTTGACATGAGAAACACTTTTGGATAAAATTTAGTGTGCTGATTGTAAATTTGTAAAAAATATTTATTAAACCTATTGACATAGTAGGAATATTTGTTATAATCTAAACATACTAAGTTTGTATGTTTAATCAGACAGATATTTCAGAAAAAGAGAGAGGGTATCATCATGGCAAAAGAAAGAGAATTCAAATTTGAGACACTTCAGCTGCACGTTGGACAGGAGCAGCCGGACCCGGCAACAGGCGCGCGCGCAGTTCCTATTTATCAGTCCATGGCATTTGTTTTCAACAACGCTCAGCATGCGGCTGACCGTTTTGCTCTGAAGGACGCGGGATTTGTTTACGGACGTCTGACGAACCCGACGGAGGATGTTTTCTCCCGCCGTATCGCAGCTCTTGAGGGCGGCGTCGCTGCAGTATCCGTTGCTTCCGGTGCAGCAGCTATCACCTACGCGCTGGATGCTCTCGTACAGACAGGACAGCACATCGTCGCAGCTACGACAATCTACGGAGGTACATTCAATCTTCTCCAGCATACGCTGCCGACCCACGGTGTCACGACAACATTTGTTGACCCGACAAAGGGACCGCAGGTGTTCGAGGAAGCTATCAAAGAAAATACCCGCGTTGTTTATATCGAGACAGTGGGCAACCCGAACGCAAACATCATTGATATCAAAGCAATTGCTGATATCGCACATAAGCACGGTCTGCCGCTGGTAGTAGACAACACCTTCGCTACACCGTATCTCGTCCGTCCTATTGAGTACGGCGCAGATGTTGTAGTCCACTCCGCTTCCAAATATATCGGCGGCCACGGCACCACACTCGGCGGTGTCATCGTTGACGGCGGCAAGTTTGACTGGGTTAAGAGCGGCAAATTCCCGCAGCTGGTTGACCCGAATCCGAGCTACCACGGCATCAGCTTCGCAAAAGATGTAGGAGCTGCGGCTCTCGCAACATATATCCGTACGCTTACGCTGCGTGATGAGGGCGCTACACTTTCTCCGTTCCATGCGTTCATTCTCCTGCAGGGCACAGAGACGCTCTCCCTGCGTGTTGACCGCCACACGGAAAATGCGCTCAAGGTCGTCGAGTACCTTGAAAAGAATCCGCATGTCGCAAAGGTCAACCACCCGTCCCTCAAGAGCCATCCGGATCACGAGCTCTACAAGAAATACTTCCCCAACGGCGGTATTTCCATCTTCACCTTCGAAATCAAGGGCGGAGAGAAGGACGCACAGAAATTCATCGACCATCTCAAGGTATTCTCGCTGCTGGCAAACGTTGCAGACGTCAAGTCCCTCGTTATTCACCCGGCAAGCACGACGCATTCCCAGATGACCGACGAAGAGCTTTTGAACTCGGGCATCACCCGCACAACAATCCGTCTCTCCATCGGTACGGAGCATATCGACGATATCATTTGGGACCTTGACCAGGCTTTCAAGGCTCTCGACTAATATCAATAGTAAAAATAATCCCGAGGCGTTTTTCGCGCCCCGGGATTTTTATGTGCAATGTAGTCTTTCAGGTATATACGATTTTGATGTCCTCGGCAAAATCATGAATATGCCTGATTGAGAAAACTGTAACTCGATTTTTCTTATTCTGCCAAGGATTATTTGATTTAATATTTTCATAAATTAACTTGACAAGTTTACACATGAAGTATATGATAGGAAACATCGCAGGATAAATATATGTCCGCGTATAATAGACAATTTGGAGGGATTTACAATGGAAAGATTGAAACAGGCATCGCATTTATTGGCATCGCATACGGCGGGATTCGTCATTTTTGCGGCCATTATTGCTTTTTTTGTGCCGCAGATGTTTGGCTGGGTAAAGGGGATCAGTCAGATTATCATTCTTTCCGTGATTATGTTCAGCATGGGTCTTACCCTTACATTAGATGATTTCAAGGTGCTGGCTGCACGTCCTTTCGATATTTTCATCGGTGCTGCCGCTCAGTACCTCATCATGCCGTTCTCGGCGTATTTCCTTGCGAAGGGCCTCGGCCTTTCCAATGAGATTGCGGTTGGACTTATTCTCGTTGGCTGCTGCCCGGGCGGTGTTTCTTCCAACATCATGAGCTTCCTCTGCCGTGGAGATGTACCGTTCTCCGTTGGCATGACGACGGCTTCTACGCTTCTTGCTCCGATTATGACACCTGCCATGGTGCTTTTCCTTGCGGGGGAACGCATTGAGGTTCCGGCGGCAGGCATGTTCCTTACTATTATTGAGACGGTTATCGTTCCGGTGCTTCTCGGTTTCTGGCTTAACTATCGTTTCGGCGCTACGGAGACAATGGAGAATGTACGTGAAATCATGCCGTCTATCGCTGTTATCGGACTTGCTCTTATTGTTGGCGGCGTTATCGCTCTCCTGGGCGGAAACTTCTTCAACGCAGGCGTGATTATCTTCCTGGCTGTTCTGGTTCATAACGGTGTTGGCTACGTCCTCGGCTACACGGTAGGCCGTATTACGGGCATGAACACGGCAAAACGCCGCACGCTGTCCATCGAGGTCGGCATGCAGAACGCAGGTCTTGCAACGGGCCTTGCAGTTGCACACTTCGCAGCTTATCCGCACGCTGCGCTGGCATGCGCGGTTTCCTGCGTATGGCATTCCATCTCCGGAACGCTTCTCGCAGGCTGGTTCGTACGCCGTGACGAAAAACAGGAAGAAACAGCTGCAGCTATGGGCTGAAAATATTAAATCTGATTGCTGGCGGGAGTCACTTCGTGGCTCCCGCTTTTGTGTGCCCAATCGACAATTATTTGGCAACGGTACTTACGTAATGTTTTTTTCTTCTGTTTATGTTATACTTTTAGTAAAGATAGGTAAAATACAAAGTTTTACCGATGATTTATGAAAGGAGTGGCTGCATTATGCTTATGGATTACATGGTTTGTGAGAAGAAATATGCCAATGCATATCAAATCAAACAGGCATTAAATGATAAGCGCATCTATCGCATTGAGCGTGGGATATATTCCACTCGTCCGAATGTTTCCGAGTTGGCGGTTATTCAAAAGAAATATCCTAAGGCTGTTTTTACAAAGGAAAGCGCCTTTTATTACCATGGGCTGACTACAGATATTCCTGACTATTATTATATTGCTACCCCATCAAAGTCAGCACGATTAAAGGATCAGAGGATAAAACAGGTCTATGTGCCGGAAAAGCTGTTTCCTTTGGGAGTGATAGAGCAGGAAGTAGAAGGAAATAAAATTCGTATATATGACAAAGAACGAATGCTGATTGAATTGCTGCGGTATAAAGATAAGCTCCCTTATGATTACTACAAAGAAATTTTACGACATTATCGTGAAATGCTCGAGAATTTGGATATTGAGCGAGTGCAGGAGTATGCAAGTGTTTTTCCTAAGAGCAAAATGCTGTGGAAGCGGCTTGATGAGGAGGTCTTTTGATGTCCAGGTTACAGGACTGGCTTGTGAAAATTGAAGAACAGGGCTATCGTGGGGCTAATGCACGGGCACGGCTTTGTCAGGACATAGTGTTGGAAGCTATTTCAAAGGGAAAGCTTAGCCGTCATGTCACCATAAAAGGCGGTGTCGTTATGCGCAGTCTGACGGGTGATATTCGCAGAGCTACACAGGATATGGACATAGATTTTATTCGGTACTCTTTGGCCGATGAAGCTATTAGGAAATTCGTAAAAGATATCAATGTATTTGAAGATATTCGCATAGAGATTGTCGGAACGATTGAACCATTGAAGCACCAGGATTATCAAGGCAAGTGCATCAATATCCGTATATATGATAATGACGGAATGACGATAGACAGCAAAATTGACCTGGGCGTACACAAAGACCTCACTATACAGCAGGAGGAATATTGTTTTGATGTCTGTATGGATGATGATGGTGCCAGTTTGCTCATCAATTCAAAGGAACAGATGCTGACGGAAAAACTTCGCTCGCTTTTGAAGTTTGGTCCGCTTTCTACACGCTTTAAGGATGTCTTTGATATTTGCTATCTGGTTGACCATGTAAATTATCAAGCACTGAACAGCTGTATAATACATTATATATTTGATG
>NZ_CDXDFU010000013.1:0-4698 GCF_978017985.1 Schwartzia sp. (in: firmicutes)
GTGATGTATGGCGCCTCCTAAAGCGTCCAGGAGCGCGGTACAGCCCTGTACGAAGTATTCGTCCTCGGTCATTTGCTTTATCTTGTCCAGCGGAATGCGGTCGTGAATGACCTTGGCGCTGTCGTCGAAGAGTACTGTGGAGATGAGCGCTTCGCCCTCCTCCTTTTTCTGTTTTTTTATCATGGAGTTAAATCCTCCGATGGTGTCCGCTTCCAGTCCGCTCATGGAACCGCTGCGGTCTAAAATGAATACGATTTCCGTCAATCCCTTTTTCATGATAAAACGCCTCCCTGTTTTGCTTTTCAAAGTGAGATGCCTCCGTAAATGGGGCCTTTTGTTACTTTGAGTTTAGCAAAACTAGGGAGGCGCATGGTCGCATGTCAGGCGACATTTTATGTTCGTTGATTTATCCGAGACAGGGCTGCCCGAAGGCAAAGAGTGTCTCGTTAATGGTGAATATGTCGTATTCACCCTGCTCGATAAAATATTCCACGATGATGTCGGCTTTGCTGCTGTGGGAGAGGGCATAGCCTGCACGCCCGATGAAATCCTTTGTCTCGTCCAGGTTCAGCTCCAGAGCAACGGCGAGAGCCAGCGCAGTCATCTTGCTCGGCTGGTAGTCGGGATTGTTTCGTATCTTGGAAAAGTGTCTTCGGTCCATATTCGCACGCTTGTAGACCTCGGGGTCGGTTTTTCCTTGTGCATCGATGAGGCGAAGCAGCGCTTCGGAGAAGGTATCGTCCACTTCATCTAAAAGGTCGGAAAGACTGCGGGATTTTATAGAATCAAAACAGACTTCACCTTCGGATAAAGCTTCAAGCAGCATCGGTTCTTCATCTACGGTATCCTTGGAATCGAAGTGTCTGTTAAGCTCCCTGCGCCGTCTGTACCCTTCTTCGTTCAGCCGCTCATCTACGTAGTTTTCATCCAAGTAGTTCTGAACATCATCGAAAAGGGCGTCGGAGATTTGGAAGGAGTTACGGTCGAACACGACGAGATATACGTCTATTTCGTGTTCAGAAAGGAAATCGCGTATCACCTGTGTCGCTGCCGTGATGGAGGTTTCTGCAGGACATCCGAAAACCCCCGCCGAAATCAGAGGAAATGCGATGGAGGAACAGTGATGTTCAAGAGCGAGCTTCAGACAGTTTTTGTAGCATCGGGAGAGAAGCTCCCGCTCCTTTTTGCTGCCCTCATGCCATACAGGACCTCCCGTGTGTATGACGTATTTGGCGGGAAGCCTGAAGCCGGGGGTGATGAAGGCATCGCCTGTTTCGATAGGGCCGATTTTCTCTCGGGCGGTCAAAAGCTCCGAGCCTGCCTTGGCATGAATGGCGTAGTCCACGCCGCCGCCCACGATGGGAGCAGGATTGGCACTGTTGACTATGGCGTCAACCTGCATGGCTGTTATATCGTTTCGCACGATTTTCAGAGACATATATATCACTCCCATGTAAAATAGCATAGTTTGACTTCAATTTAGCACACTGCCATAGGAAACTCAATAATTGCTGCTTTTTATCCGTGGATGAGAAGTTAAAAAATTCTAAAAAAACATCGGGTTTGCTGTTATGAAAGGCGCGGAGATGATAGAATAAAAATTGAATTATGGATTAAAACAGGGGAAGTAGAACGAACTGAGAAGGGGAGATTTTATGACCGTGGATTAGAGAAAATGCTCTTTTCCATGGTCATTTTTGTTTACTGGAGGGTACGTCACAATGAAAAGGTATTTCATGGCGGGGCTGGCTATCCTTCTGCGCCGTAAATGTGGACGGTACAATGTCGCCGTGTCTGAAATTCGGCTGCGGAGAAAAAGGAAGTATTAATGGCTATTGGAAGAATTCTTCGGCACTGAAAGAGCTGCGTAATGAGGAAAATAAGCCGTACTGCGCAGAATGTACATACGTAAGACGCTGCCGTCCATGTGCCGCGCCGGGGGTAAAAATCGAAGAATGTCCGCTAAAGAGCAGGCAGTAAACGTATATGGAAAAGTATATCGAGGGGTTGTGAAAAAAGCATTTCTCGCCTTTTTCACAGCTCCTTTTTTCAGGCAAAGAAGCCTGCACGGTGTAGGGAGCACCGTGCAGGCTTCTTCGTACGCAGAGGACAAGCGGGAACATGTCCTTCAAATAGATTTCTCCAAGACTGTAGTTGATCCGGTAAAACAGAAGGAGTATCTATTCTCTGCGTTTATTATAGGATTGGTAGTTACTTATCACAAGCTCCGTCGGGGGATATATTTTCAACTTTTTTTTGAATATCCTCCTGATGCGAGTGCTTCGTTTTATCGCGCATGCTGTAGTTCTTATCCTCGTCTATCATAGAGAGCATAACGTCCGCAAACTGCGGGTCGAACTGTGTTCCTCTGCCTTTCTCGATTTCCGCGCGGATAGTCGCCTGCGGAAGTGTTTTGCGGTAGCTTCGGTTGCTGCTCATTGCGTCGTAGGAGTCAGCTACGGCTATTATACGTGCTTCCTCGGGGATTGCAGCTCCGGAGAGTCCGTCAGGGTAGCCTTTGCCGTCGTAACGTTCATGGTGCCAGCGCGCGCCCGCGGAAAGTGTAGGCATCTCGCGGATATTCTTCAGAATACGGCCGCCTACCTCGGGGTGCTTCTTAATCATGGCAAATTCTTCGTCTGTCAGTCGCCCCGTTTTGTTGATGACGGCATCAGGAACTCCAATTTTTCCCACATCATGCAGGAGTCCGAGCATGTATATATCGTTCTGAGCACGTTCGTCATAGCCTGCCCGCCTTGCTATTTCCTTGGAATATTCCGCGACACGTCTTGAATGGCCGTTGGTATAAGCATCTTTGGCATCAATCGCGTCAGCAAGAGAAGTTACCACGTGAAGCATACGCTCACGTTCACGCTTGGACTTGCGGGCGAAGAACAGAGTCACCAGGGCTGCCAGTGCGCCGATAATCAGTACAAAAAGCCACTGATTGTCCATCATTATATCGAAAAGAGTATAGGAAAACAGCTTGTCTACATATTGATTCGCTATCTTTTCGGGGCGTTCCTTTCCGACGATATTAAGTCCGCGGTTAAGGAGCTTAAGCAGTCCCTTGTTTCCGACACGCACACCAAAGGCGCGGTCTTCACTGTGAAGCAGCGGCTTCATGGAAAGCTCGCGGAATTTGCGGTTTTTTAGTATGCTACCGGCGCGGAGCTCGTTCAGCGTGGTACATTGCGCTCTGCCGTCACGCACAGCCTCAAGGCATGCATCAATTGAAGGGAAATAGATAATTTCCGCTTCAGGGAAATTTGCTTTTACATAGTAATACTGCATGCGGTTCTTTTCATTGACCGCAAAGCTTTTGACAGAATCAACGCTGACAGAGTCCCGGGATACCATTACCGTACGGGAAGAAATCACGGCATTGGAGGGTAGAATCCCCGTTTCCTCGGAGAAAAATACTCCGCCTCCTACAGGAAATGCCACATCAATGGTTCCGTTTTCCACGTCATCAACCATTGCTCCGTAATCCTCATAGGGTACGTAGGAAATATCTATGCCCTGTATTTCCATGTCTTCAAACATGAGAGGAAGCAAATCAGTGACCAGTCCCGTCATACTGCCGTCTGCATTCACATCACTGTATGGCAGATAATGTGTAAGACAGCCGACCTTCAAAGAGAGGTGTGTCTTGAGCCAGGCTTTTTCTTCATCAGAAAATGCCCTGCTTGAAATAGTGGACGGGTAATATTTGCCACGTAGAGAGGCGATATACGTGGGGTCTTCGGAAGTAAGCTGACGCTGCGCCTTGTTCAGCTCATCCAAAAGGTCAGGCCTTTGGGCGCTAACGCAGAGATAGTAATCCGTAGAGCCGAAAGAAAAAAGATGCTCCGCGTGGCGTCTGCCGTAGGTTCCGTTACCCTCTGCGGCAATGACATCGACGGAAGCCGTGTCAAAGGCATCCAGTACTTCCTGGTAGTCGTTGTAGATTATAATGTTGGCTTCAATGTCATATTCATCCAAAAAACTGTTAAGCGCACTGACCATGGCACCGTCCAGTATACCAATCCGTTTTCCGTCCAAAGTTGACGGGTCAGTGGTTATGCTTTCATCTGTGGAGTGTTTCAATATACTGTAGGTTTCACTGCCCATTGCACTGTCGGGATATCCGATAATGCCTGTACGCTCAGGAGTCTTTGCAAGACCTGCCAGTAAATCAATCTCTCCGTTCAGGAGCATCTTATAGAGATCTCCATAGCTGCCGTACACGTACTCATATTTCCAGCCCGTAAACTCCGAAAGCTTGCGGTAATATTCGTATGCGTAGCCTTTTTTCACTACGCCGTCTTCGGCGCCCTCCTGAAAAATCTCGTTTTCGTAATATCCAATCCGTACCGTGGCAGGATTGCCTTCCGCAAACGCCGTCTGAGTTATTGCACAGAAAGCTATGAGAAAGATTATCCAAAGACGTTTCATGGGATTATCCTCCGTTTTCCCGTTCATTCTCTTATTAAGTTTATTATCAATAATTTTAGGAGATTTGTCCTCTGAAAAAATGAGTAAATGATCATGACATATTTTGTAATACTATAATTAAATTTATTTATTGACCCTATAGCACGTATATGGTTTAACGTGTTGCCTCGAGGTCGTCTGAGGAAAAAGTCTGAATAAACCAAAAGTTTGGATAAAAAGTCGACTTCGAAATTTGAGAAAGAGAGTGAAAGAAGCATGACA
>NZ_CDXDFU010000014.1:0-7897 GCF_978017985.1 Schwartzia sp. (in: firmicutes)
ATAATGCACATTGGCATTGTTTTGTAAATAGTTGAAAAACTTCTAGGCGCAATAAGAAAATCTTATAAATTATTTTACAATTATATATATTTATAACAAATCGTGTGATAATTAAAGAAAAGTGTTTCGGGGAGGGAATAAAAGTGATTGACGAACACGAATGGAAAAGTGTGCTGCAGGTTGCAAATGATGGAAGCTTTTCTGCGGCAGCGAGACACCTTTTCGTTTCACAGCCGTCACTTTCGCAATGCATAAAGAAAATAGAAGCTGAGCTGGGGGCAAAGCTTTTTGACCGCAGTCAGGCACCGCTTAAGCTGACTGCTGCGGGGGAAATATATCTGAAGACGGCAAAGATTTTTCAGCATCTTCAAAGCGAGATGGTAAAGCAGACTACGGATTTACAGCATCTCAGAGCGGGAGTGCTTACTATAGGAAGCTCAAGGACCCGTTCGTCATGCTTCCTTAGGCAGCCCCTGGTTGAATTTCACAGGAAATATCCCGGAGTTCATCTTATTGTGAAAGAGTATCCTGTTGCAAAGCTGAAGGAGGAAATCCTGAACGGTACGGTGGATTTTGCACTGTTATATGAACCGTTGGATGATTCAAGCTATCAAAAGGTTCCGCTTGTGAGGGAAAAAACGCTGATCGCTGCGCCAAGAAGTCAGTGGATTGAAGAGGAATACGGACGTGAACAGGTTGTGCCTTATCCGCCTATTTCCTTCGCCCGCTTCCACCAGGAGCCGTTTATATGTCTGCAGAAGGGAAGACGCATGAATGAGATATACGATAGTTTGTGTGAGCAGACACAGTCGGAACCTAAGGTTGTGTTTGAGGCAAACAGTATTCTCGATGCGGCGGAGCTTTGCGCGGAGGGCATGGGAGCTACACTGGTGACGGATATGCTGGCCGATAACTGGCATTGGGATAAGGCTCCGTTTTTCTTTGCTATTGAAGAAGAGGTTGAGGAGCGTCAGCTTGTTGCAGCTTTTGGAAAAAATCAGCACCTTTCGGAAGCCGCGCAAAAATTTATTGAACTTCTCAGAAAAGAATAATCATATTAAACATTTATAGAGGAATGCTATAAGCATTCCTCTTATTTATTATTTGGAAATCGAATACCATATATAAGGAGCAAGTATTTCTTGCACGCCTTCGGCACATGATAAACTCGGGTTAGGTGGAAAAAGAAACTGTTTGATTTAAATTCTAGAGGAGGAGTATTACATGTCGAACGGAATCTCGCGACGCACGTTTTTAAAAGGTGCAGCGGCTGCGGGCGTAGCAATCGCCGCAGGAACCTATTTTACATGGAATGGAAATAACATTCCGGAGGAGGTAAAGAAGGGCGACGTTACTTATGATGTTCTCGTCATCGGAAGCGGCGGCGCCGGAATGCGTGCAGCACTGGCTGCAGCGGAAAACAAGGATTTGAAAGTCGCTGTCATGACCAAGCTTCAGCCGACACGTTCTGCTTCTACCATGGCACAGGGTGGAATGAACGGTGTCACGAAGGTAACAGATAAAGAGGACAGCGTTGAGTCGCACATGTTTGATACCATCAAAGGCGGCGACTACCTCTGCGACCAGGATGCGGTAGAATACTTCGCTGAAAATGCAGGAAAGAATATTTATGAGATGGATTATATGGGCTTCCCGTATAATCGTCAGAAGGACGGATGCTTCCACCAGCGCAAAATGGGCGGACATGCACATGCGAGAGCATCCTATTTCGAGGACCGTGCAGGTCATGCTATGGTACACACGCTCTTCGAGCAGTGTCTCAATCAGGGCATTGACTTCATTTCTGAGTGCCTCATGCTTGAAATCAGCATGAGCGGTGACAATCTTAATGGTGTTATCGCTTTGGATATGCGCAGCGGAAACCTTATCGGTATTCCTGCCAAAACAATTATTATTGCTACAGGCGGATATGGCCGCGCATACTGGGTTCGTACATCGAATCCGTACAGTTCCACCGGCGACGGCATTGTAGCAGGTATGAATGTCGGCATTCCGTTCAAAGATCCGGAAATGGTTCAGTTCCATCCGACGGGCCTTTCCGCTAACGGTGTTCTTCTTTCGGAGTCGAGCCGTGCAGAGGGTGCGATCCTTGTAAACAAGAACGGCGAACGCTTTATGGCGAAATATGCTCCTGAAAAGAAAGAGCTTGCAACACGTGATATCGTAGCACGTGCAATCGCAACTGAAATCGAAGAGGGACGCGGCGTTGGCGAGGGCATTTACGCAGGTGTCTACATGGATTTCAGACCTATTCCTGAGGAGAGAATCCGCGAACGTCTCGGCCAGGTATGGGAGCTTTCCAAACGCTTTGCAGGCGTAGATATTACAAAAGAGCCGGTACCTATTTCTCCGACATGCCATTACTCCATGGGCGGTCTTGAAATGGCTGATTTCCATACTGGTGAATCCCGTGTTAAGGGTATATATGTTGCAGGCGAGTGCAGCTGCGTTTCCGTACACGGAGCAAACCGTCTTGGCGCGAATTCCCTCTCTGAGGTTCTTGTTTTCGGCCACACGGCAGGCGACGGTGCTGCAGCTTTTGCTAAAGCTCATGCTTATGCAGGCAATCAGGACGGTCTTGCTGAAGACTGCAGCCGCTGGAAGGATATCTTTGAAGAGGTAACCACACGTCCGCGCACCGCAGGCAAGACAATCTATGAGATTCGTGATGCCATGGTCAATACCATGTGGTTCAAGGCAGGCGTATTCCGCGATGAGAAGCAGCTTCTCGAGGCTTCGAAAGAGCTGGAGGCACTCGATAAAGAGTATGCTCACTGCTATGTAGGCGATAATTCGCATGTGTTCAATACGGCATTCTATCAGTACATTGAGCTGGGCAATCTCCTGCAGATTTCCCATGCTATCGTACAGGGTGCCCTTGCGCGTAAAGAAAGCCGTGGCGGACATTCGCGCCGTGATTATCCGAAACGCGATGACAAGAATTTCCTGAAGCATACACTTATCTTCAAGGACAAAAAGACGGGCAAGTACCGTGCGGAATATAAGGATGTCGTTATTACTAAATATCAGCCGAAGGAGAGGAAGTACTGATCATGGATATTAACTTGAAGATCCATCGCTTTGTCGAGGGTAAAAAATGGGTCCAGGATTATAAATTGACTATAAAACCGGGTATGACGGTGCTTGCAGCTCTGACGGAGATTAAGGAAAAACAGGACCCGACACTTTCCTTTACATGCTCCTGCCGTTCAAGCATCTGCGGCGCATGCTCGGTACGCGTCAACGGAAACGCAGAGCTTTCCTGCGAGGTTCTTGTTGAGACACTTATGAAGCGTTATTCTACGGATACGCTTGTAATCGAACCGCTGGGCAACTTCAAAGTCATTCGCGACCTTGTTGTTGACTGGGATCCGAAGTACGCAACGATTAAAAAGATTAAACCGGTCGTTGAACCGAAAAAGGAATTCTCCCTTGAGACGGGCTGCAAGCAGTCTCCTAAGGAATTCAATAAGTTCAAGAAGTATGCTAAATGCATCCTTTGCGGCTCCTGCGTATCCGAGTGCAACAAGAGCGCTCTGAACGAGAAGGACTTCTTGTCGCCGTTCGTATTTGTCAAGGCAGAGCGTCTTGTAGCAGACTCCCGCAACCGTACGCCGGAGCAGCAGCTCAAGGCTATTGTCGAGGCAGGTCTCTGGCGCTGCTTCAACTGCCAGGAGTGTACTGCTAAATGTCCGAAGGGACTTGACCCCGCAGGTGCTATCGAGAAGCTCAAGGAGAGCACATTTGCCTTCAAGCTCGACGATAATGTCGGCGCACGCCATGCCAAGGCAATCTATGATGATATCTCTGAGTCCGGAACACTTGATGAGTCGAAACTGAACATCAAGTCTGAAGGCTTGATTATGGCAGCGCTTCGTGCACCTATGGCTGTCCGCCTTATGAGAACAGGAAAGATGAATCCTATGGCAGGACATCCGGTCAATCCTGAAATCAATACGATAAAGAAAATCGTTAAAAATGCGGAAGCTGCATCGAAGGAGGCAGAATGAACATGAAATATGCATTATTCCCGGGCTGCGTCCTTGAAGGAGCTGCGGCTGAGGCATATACATCACTTAAAAAGGTCTGCGATAAGCTGAATATCGGAATTGAAGAAATCCCGAACTGGACCTGCTGCGGTGCTTCGCATGCTCAGGGTGTCAACGACCTTGCTGCGCTTGCTGTAAACGCACGCAACATTTCTATCGCAGAGCACATGGGCCTCGATATTATGACGGTCTGCAATACCTGCACGCTTCAGCTCCGTGTTGCAAAGAAACGTCTTGACGAGGACAAGAAGCTGAAGGAGAAGGTCAACAAAATCCTGAAGGATTCAGGCCATCCGTATGAATACAAGGGAACGAGCAAAATTACTCATTTCCTCTGGATTCTTGACGAGCATCCTGAGCTTCTTAAGGGCAAGGTTGAAAAACCGCTGTCCGGCATGAAGATTGCTTCTTACTACGGCTGCCACATTCTCCGTCCGGAGGATGTCATGAAGCATGGCGAGAACAGAAATCCGAAGTATATGGAAAATCTTATCAAAGCTCTCGGCGCAGAGCCGGTTGCGTTTGATGCAAGCCATAAATGCTGCGGATTCCATGCACAGCTGGCTGCAGAGCATGACGTTCTGACTGTAACAGGTCAGATTGTTGACAGTGCTGATAAAGCAAAGGCTGCGGCTATCGTCACACCGTGCCCGCTTTGCCAGATGCAGCTCGACATGTACGAGCCGGAGGGCCGTGATGCCGTGGGTTCCAAGGCAGAGGTTCCTGTCCTTCACCTGCAGCAGCTTGTCGGTTTTGCGCTCGGACTCAGCAAGGCTGATATGGGCTTTGACCGCCACGTTTCCGGTCAGGAGAAGCTGAAAATAGGATAAGTAAAAGCAGTAGAATAAATAAAAGAGGTGAATACGGAAATGGATTCGCCTCTTTTTGGGAGAAGGGGAAAATTTAGTCCTGTATGATTGCTTCGAGAGCAATTAGTGCCATGTCGTCAAAGCTTCTTTCACGTTCACGCGGAGGGGTTGATTCGTTGGTCAGGAGATGGTTGCTGACTGTGAAGATTGCAAGCGCCTGTATGTGATGCTTTGCTGCTGCGAGATAGAGGGCTGCGCCTTCCATTTCGGCAGCCAGGACTCCGTAGGCCGCGAGTTTTTTGAGGTTAATCTCATCATCGTAGAGTTTGTCCTGCGACAGAACATTGCCTACATGAAACGGAACTTTTAGATCGCGCGCAGAGGCAACAGCTTTTTCGAGAAGAGCGAAGGATGCGCAGGGAGCAAAAGACATGCCTGCACCAAAGGTGTTATGGCAGATGTTTGAGTCTGTCGTTGAAGCGGTAGCCATAACTACATCGCGGACGTTTATGTTACGCTGCAAAGCTCCGCAGGTACCGACACGGATGATTTTTTTCGCGTCATAGCCGTCGATAAGCTCTGTTGCATAGATAGACATGGACGGCATTCCCATACCTGAACCCTGTACTGATACCGGAACTCCTTTGTAAAGTCCGGTATAGCCCAGCATGTTTCGGATATCAGAGTAAAGCGCCGGTTTTTCGAGGAAGGTTTCTGCGATATGTTTGGCTCTCAGCGGATCTCCCGGCATTAAAACGCGTTCTGCGATTTCACCCGGTTTTGCGGCGATATGATGACTCATAGTAATCCTCCTAGCGGAATAAGTTTTGTTACTTTTATTATTTTACCATATATTGGAGAAATAGTTTTTTAAAGTGTTAGTGCTTACATAATATTTTTTATCGAATATAGAGGAAATGTGGATTATACGGGGGATTTTTGCTATAATGCAGATATGTATTAGGTTTTTTCAAATGACCGATAATTATTGCAATCGTGTTTTTTATAAACATGACCTATAGGGAGGCATAAAGTTGAAAATTTCAACACGCGGCAGATATGCGTTAAGGCTTATGATTGACATTGGAATGAATGATCAGGACAGCCCGGTACGCATTAAGGACATCGCGCAGCGGCAGGAGATTTCGGAGAAGTATCTGGAGCAGATTGTATCGGTGCTCAACAAAGCAGGGTTTGTCAGGAGCAGCAGAGGACCGCAGGGGGGATATCGGCTTGCACGCGCTCCGAAGGATTATACGGCAGGAGAGATACTGACGCTTATTGAGGGAAGTCTTGCTCCTGTAGCATGTCTTGATGCACCTTCGAATGATTGTCCGCGTGAGGCTGTTTGTCCGACACTTATTCTTTGGAAAAAAATCAATGAGGCTGTCCATGGGGTTGTCGATTCAGTAACTCTGGAAGATCTGCTGAAATGGCAGGATGACCTTTTGCCGGATAAAGACTGAGACGTATGATTTTTCAACGGGTGGGTAGATGATGCGAATTGCACAAGCAGGATTGTTTTGTTCGATAAAGAAAGATTTGGAAGTTCTTGAAACGTTGCTTTTAGAGGCTGTTAAGTCGGATATTCCGCTGGTTACCGAGATAGGAACACATCTTGTAAATTCCGGCGGCAAGCGTCTTCGTCCGGCACTTTTGCTGACAGCTGCTCACGCGGGCAGGGGTTTTTCCCGCGAGCATATTATGCCGCTGGCGGCAGCCGTGGAAATGATTCATATGGCATCGCTGGTTCATGATGATGTAATAGATAATTCGGATACACGGCGGGGGACTCCCACTGCAAATGCAAAATGGGGGAACCAGGTCGCCATTCTGAGCGGAGATTATTTTTTTGCACAGGCATTTTCACTTGTAGCAAATGAGCATTACGGTGAAGATGTCAGTATTCGCCTTGCGAAGCTTGTTTCGGAGCTTTCCGTGGGCGAGATACAGCAGGATGCTTTGATGTTTACGGCAGAGCACAGCATTCCGGAGTATTATCAGCGGATAGAGAAAAAGACGGCGAATTTCCTGGCAATATGCTGTGAGCTTGGCGGTATGGTTTCCGAAGCGGACGAGGCGGTATGCAAAAGCCTCTATGATTACGGGCACTGCATAGGCATGGCGTTTCAAATCACCGATGACCTGCTGGATATCACGGGAGATTCGAAAAAGCTCGGCAAGCCTGCAGCAGGAAATGATATACGTCAGGGAGTTGTTACTCTGCCGGTTATCCGTGCATTGGAAACAAGTCCTCAGCATGATGAATTGGCGGCAATTATTACCAACCGCGGCATGACGGATGCAGATGTCAATCGTGCACTTGAAATCGTTCGTGCAACGGATGGTGTTGATTTCGCGAAGCAGAAGGCTGATGAATTCCTTGATAACGCGAAAAAGGCACTGCATGCGGATATACCGCAGGATGTCCGCGATACGTTTATTGAGGCTGCGGATTATATAGGAAAACGTGATTTTTGAGCAGAGCCGCGGTTAATGCGGTTTATTTGAGAAAAAATAGAAGGGGAGAATAGAATATGTTTGGAATTGGTGTACCGGAGCTTTTGTTAATACTGGTTATCGGTTTGGTCGTATTCGGTCCGGGAAAGCTTCCCGAGGTCGGAAAAGCAGTAGGAAAAGGCTTGAGAGAGTTCAAAAAGGCAACATCGGCTATAACTGCGGATGATGAGCCGGAAAAAGAAGAGCCTAAGAAAATTGTTGCTAAAGAAGAGAATGAGGTCAAACCAGCAGATGAGCAAACGAAAAAATCAGGAAAACAGGAAAAATCCAAGAAGGCGAAAAAAGCCTGAAGAACGCATAGAGAAGGCTGCCAATGACAGCTCGGTACAGGAGCTGAATGAAGCTGACAGCAGGGAAGGAAAACGCCCGGCAGGGCAGACAGGAAGTGTAGTCCATCCTGTGGCGCTTTATGATGTTACTCCTATTGATGAGAGTGAGGAAGCTCCCGGCATTCCTTTTGAGGAAGAGCCTGAGGAGGAAGCTAAGGCTGACGAAGCC
>NZ_CDXDFU010000015.1:0-1708 GCF_978017985.1 Schwartzia sp. (in: firmicutes)
ATACAGGAAGCTTCTCGCTGATGAACTATGAGAATACCCTTTTCGCGAAGGATAATTCGTCTATATTCAACACGTACGCCTTCGGCTTGGCAGCCATCGTATTCGTTGTTGTACTGGGTATTTTGATTTCCTATCTCACGGTGCGTAAGCCGTCTATGCTTACGAGTCTTCTGGATACTCTGACCATGTTCCCGTACATCATTCCGGGTTCTGTTCTGGGTATCGCGCTTCTGTCGAGCTTCAACTCGGGCGTTCTGGTACTGTCGGGCACGGCGCTTATCATCATAATTTCTCTGACGATACGCCGTATGCCGTACACCATACGCTCCAGTACAGCCATCATAGGACAGATTTCTCCAAGCGTGGAGGAGGCTGCTGTAAGCCTCGGCGCAAGTGAGTTTACCTCCTTCCGTAAGGTCATGGTTCCCATGATGCTGCCGGGTGTTCTTGCAGGTGCAATCATGAGCTGGATTACTCTTATTAGTGAGCTCAGCTCCTCGATTATCCTCTACACCCAGTCCACAAGTACGCTGACCGTTGCGATTTACGCTGAGGTCATCCGCAGCAACTTCGGCAACGCTGCCGCGTACTCCACGATTCTGACACTGACCTCTATTCTTTCGCTGCTGCTGTTCTTCAAGCTCACGAAAAACGAAGATATCAGTGTGTGATGTGAATATTTGAAAAAAAGAGCCCGTTGCATTAAGCAATTTGCCTAATGCAACGGGCTCTTTTATGGCTTTAACGAGGTAATAGGAACAACATATACGCCGTCTTCGCGTTTATATGCGGCGTTGCTCAAGCCGCAGAGGACACAGAGAAATTTTGGTTCTTTTCCTTTGCCTTCTTTTGCAATATCGGCGCGGATGCTCAAAAGATTTTCTGCGGCGGAATCAATCTGATGGGCGCCCAGTTTGATTTCGAACGCGCCCCAGTCGCCGTTTGGCATTTCCACAATCGCGTCGATTTCTTTCTCACGATAATCCTGATAATGGAAGAGCTTGCCACCGTGGGGCATAGCATAAAGCCACAGGTCGCGCTCGCACATGGATTCAAACAGGAAACCCATTGTATTAAGGTCGTTGATAAGGCCTTCTTCGTTCAGCCCAAGCAGGCTGCAGGCAATGGAGGGGTCGGTCAGATGACGCTTGCTGCTTTGCTTGACTCGTACCGATGAACGAACACCGGGGCTGAAAGGTGGCTGGTCTTCGATTAGATACAATCTGCGAAAGACATCCAGATATTCTGCAATGGTGGGGTCGCTTATAGCAATGCCATCAACCTCCATAATATCTTTTTTGAGTGTCTTGTTTGATACGGTCGTTGATTCGTTTCTTGCCAAAGATTTCAGCAGGCGTATCATTTTTGAACTGTCTCGTTTTATTTCATCAAGTCGGTTAGAGCCGTCATCAATAATTGCATTGATATAACCCTGGGGGAGAAGGTGGTATTTTTCCTTCGGAACCGTCAGACTTTGGGGCCAGCCGCCGCGGACAATAAGCTGCGCTATTTTTTTCAGCTCGACTTCTCCGGTAAGCTGTGTCTCTACGTCTCCGGTAAATAAGGATTGAAGAGATATTTTCCCGTCAGAATCGCCGGATTCCCATAGGGACATTGTACGCATTCGGAGAGGAACGATGCGCCCTGCACCGCTGTGCATTATGCCTTTTCTTTTCGGGGTAGATGAGCCGGTCAGAATGAACTGCCC
>NZ_CDXDFU010000016.1:0-25441 GCF_978017985.1 Schwartzia sp. (in: firmicutes)
ATAGTAGAAGCCATTTTCAATCGCAGGTCCGATAGCGAACTGGATTCCATCCTTTGCGTAAAGATGCTGGAGCGCCTGCGCCATGACATGCGCTGCCGTGTGGCGGAGTGCCCAACGGCCATCCTCATCCTCAAATGTGAGGAACTCTATCTCTGCGTCCTTCGTAATCGGTGTCATGAGGTCAACTGTCTTGCCGTCCATCTTTGCCGCGAGAACTTTTTTCGCGAGGCTGTTGGATACCTGTTTTACAAAGTCGAGGACAGTCGAGCCATCTTCAACGCTGCGGACGCTTCCGTCCTTAAGTTTGATGTTTGCCATTCAAATTACCTCCTAATGCTATACAAAAAATTGGATTTGCTGTGTCTTTTGTTGAAAAAGACCAAAAAAGCCCCGTCCCAAAAGGGACGAGGCTATGCTTCGCGGTTCCACCCTGATTGCTGCATAAATGCAGCCAACTCGGCTCTTTTAACGGTGAGTACCGGATGCCTTCCTCTCGTGGCATCTGCTCAGAAGTGGTAACATAAGACCCTGTCCGAAGCGCTCCCAGCCAAGGCGCTTCTCTCTGGAGGACGGACATTCTTACATCCTGTCTTCATCATTGCGTTTTCAAATTTGCATATATTATAATGCCACATGGAAAAATTTGTCAATGGCAAAAAGAATTTGATTTATTTCCTAAGCCGCACCCCCTTTGAAAGATTCTTTCCCGCTCAAAGGTAAATTTGCAAAAGTGTGGAATCAATTCCACATGACTGTATAAAAACAAAAATAACAGCTCCTATATCCCAAATCGCTCATGGGACATAGAAGCTGTTTTCTACCATATTTCACGGTAATCATCAAAGTTTTTACATTTTTCAAGGGAGCTTTCAAAAAAGCTCCATCTGGTCGCTTTCGGTCATACCTTCAAGGCTGCCGTGCTCACGCAAAAGCTCTATATTTGTCTTTGATACGGAGCTGCGTTTTCTTATGTCTGCTATAGAGGTGAAATGACCGTCCTTCCTTGCCTCCACAAGACTTTTCGCTGCAACAGAACCGAAGCCCTTCAGGGAAGTAAACGGCGGGAGCAGGGATTTTTCGAGAATGATGAAATTTTCCGCGTCTGAGCGATACAAATCTACCTTTTCCACCGAATAGCCGCGCAGGTACATTTCCCATGCAATCTGCAGAACTATCATGAGCTCCTTCTGCTTTTCATCCGGCTTATCAATCGCTTCAATACGTTTCAGCTGCGTCTTTATGACCTCTTTGCCCGCCGAGACAATATTGACATCAAAGGCATCGGCACGGATGGAGAAATACGCCGCATAAAAAGCCAGCGGATAATGCACCTTGCAGAACGCTATTCTGTACGCCATCATAACGTATGCCGTAGCGTGGGCACGAGGGAAGAGATACTGTATCTTCTGACATGATTCGATGTACCAGTCTGGCACACCGCCCTCCTTCAGCGTCGCAACAACGTCCTCTTTTATGCCCTTGCCCTTTCGTACTGCCTCCATAGTCTTAAATGAAAGCAGAGGGTCAATTCCTTTATGGATAAGGTACATCATGATATCGTCACGGGCCGAGATAGCATCGTGAAGCGTGCATGTGCCCGCCTTGATAAGCGTCTGGGCATTGTCCAGCCATACGTTCGTACCATGTGAAAATCCCGAAATACGGACAAGGTCACTGAAGCAGCTTGGATGCGTATCATCAATCATCTGCCGTGTAAAACTGGTACGGAACTCAGGTATGCCGAAGGTTCCCGATGTTGCTCCAAGCTCCTCGGGTGTAACTCCAAGCGCGTCCGTGGAATGGAAAAGGCTCAGTGTCGCGGGATCGTCAAACGGTATCGTTTTCGGGTCCCGGTGCGTGAGTATCTCCAGCATTTTGATAACAGTCGGGTCATCATGTCCGAGGTTATCAAGCTTTACAAGACGGCTGCTGATTGAATGATAATCGAAATGCGTCGTAATCGTTCCGGCTTCTTTTTTATTCGCCGGATACTGCACGGGCGAGAAGAAATGTATATCCATGTTTCGCGGAACGACCATGACTCCTGCCGGATGCTGACCTGTGGTACGCTTAGTACCCACGACTCCGTTTACTATACGCTGAATGAAGGCAGGTCGTTTCTTCTGCCCGCGTTCTTCATAGAATTTTTTTACATAACCATAGGCAGTCTTATCTGCGACTGTCGCTATCGTTCCTGCGCGGTACGCGTTATCCTTACCGAAAAGTGCCTGCGTATTTTTCTGTGCACGGTTCTGGTAGACACTGGCGAAGTTCAAGTCTATATCAGGAACCTTATCGCCGTCAAAACCCAGGAACACGGCAAACGGAATATCATGTCCGTCTTTTATGAGCGGCGTTCCGCAGACAGGACAGTCCTTATCCGGAAGGTCGTAGCCGCAGCCATACGAGCCATCTTGGATGAATTTGCTGTATTTGCAGTGCGGACAGCGCCAATGCGGCGGAAGCGGATTAACCTCCGTGATATCGGTCATAGTGGCAATAAAGGACGAGCCTACAGAGCCTCGGGAACCGACGAGATATCCATCGTCATTGGACTGGCGCACAAGCTTATGGGCAATGAGATACAGGACAGAGAATCCGTGACCTATAATCGGCTTAAGCTCCTGGTCCAGACGCGCCTGCACTACTTCAGGCAGATTTTCTCCGTATAATTCGTGTGCCCTGTCGTATGACATATCACGAATAGCTTCGTCTGCCCCCGGAATCATCGGTGAATACAGTAAATCCGGAATAGGCTTGAAGGATTTTACCATGTCGGCAATCTTCCTTGGATTCGTCACGCATGCCTCATACGCAAGCTCTTCACCGAGATATTCAAATTCCTTCAGCATTTCCTCTGTTGTTCGCAAATAAAGAGGCGGCTGCATCTCAGCGTCTTCAAATCCGTTTCCCGCCATGATAACAGTACGATAGATTGCGTCCTCAGGATTGAGAAAATGAACATCGCATGTAGCAATAAGCATTTTATCCAGCTTTTTCGCCAGTTCAGCTACCTTCATATTGATTTTTATTAAATCATCATCTGTCTGAACATCAGGGAATTCATCACTTCGCTTCAAAAACGCATTGTTTCCGATTGGCTGTATTTCGAGATAATCATAATACGAGGCAATCTCTATAAGCTCTTCGTCACTTTTATGCGCGACGATAGCGCGGATAAGCTCTCCTGCCTCACACGCCGAGCCTATTATGAGTCCTTCTCTGAATTCATTAAGAATCGGCTTTGGAATACGTGGGCGTCCGCGATGGAAAAACCGCAGATGTGACACGGAAACCAGCTTGTAGAGGTTATGAAGGCCCGTGAGATTTTTTGCCAAAATGATTATGTGATTGGCGAAGCGCTGCTTGTAATCATCACCCGTCAGATAACCTTCCATGCCATAGATGATTTTGACGCCATATTTTTCGCTGGCGTCCATTGCCTCAGGAAAAGCCTGCACAACACCGTGGTCGGTAATAGCAACAGCAGGCCATCCCCAGCGCGCTGCGGTCTGAACCATTTTTTTCGTGGATACAACAGCGTCAAGAGCACTCATCTGTGTATGAAGGTGCAGCTCCACCCGCTTTTCCTCGGCGTTGTCCTCGCGCTGCGCAACAGGCTCTTCTTTGATGCTGTCGATAGACATGACAAGGTCGTTCTGATATGTATCGAAACGTACAGAACCCTTAATCCGGGCACGCATTCCTACCTTCAGCGATGATATTACCTTTTCGAACTCATCATGATCATTGAAAAAGGCTTTCATGCTGATGCCCTGTGTATCGTCAGCCACATCCATGAACATGATTGTCGTCTCTCTGAGGTCTCTGCTGTCAACAGACTCGATTTCACCGATGACGACGATGTCCCTGCCCTCGTTCTCGATTTCTACGATTGGCGTGACTTTCCCATCAACACTGCTGCCCAATATATAGCCCGGCGCTGTTTCACGTTTTTTCTGGCGGCGCCGCGGATGATCCCCGCCCCCGTTCGAGTAGCCTGTCTCCTGCTTTGGCTTCTGTTTGGGTTCAGGATTTGCCTCACGGATTTTCTCCTGTTTTACGGCTTCCTTGTACGCGCTCATGCGGTAAATGGTCTTCTCGATATCAGGAAGCTCAAACATTTCTCCGTCGTATGCTTCGCATTCCACATCGCAGTAACAGCCGGTCTTTTTTCCGATTATTTTCTGCAGACGTTCAGCCAGATTATATTTTTTTATGAGCGGAGCCGCCATGACTGAGCTGATACCTATCCTAAGCGTACCGTTTTTAAGTTCACACTTTGCTCCGCGCAGAAGCGGTCTGAGCGCAGGTGCATCAGCACAAACCTCTAAAACCAGTTCTTTCCATAGCTGTTTGAGTGCGGAAGAAAGGTCCTCAATCTCCTGATAGAATATAACTTCGTTCAACCCATTCTGTCTGCATATATGTTCAGATGCTTCCTTCAAAAGCCCGTCACTTATATATTCCTTTGTTTTAAGGAGTATCTCCCATCGGGCTGCCTTAGGGGAAATCTCCACATGACGAACAAAGCAGCTCTTGAGAAGCGCCGCCTGTTTCTCGGAAAGCGTCATATCCTGCACGAGCTGCCAAAATTTATTTGATTTTTGTGGGACGATACAGTATTTTTCCATTTCTGTCCTCGAAAATCCCCTAAAGGAGACAATTTATTTTCTTTCGTAGAGTTTCTGATATTTCTCTTTATTCTTTAGAACCTTCACTACGTATTCCCGGGTTTCAGGATACGGAATCTCGGATATGGCGTGAAAGCCCTTTTTCCATTTCTTTTCTTCCATCCAGTCATGTACCATGCCGCGCCCTGCATTATACGCCGCAAGCGCAAGGATATCGTTGCCGTTAAATTCCTGCTTCAGCTCGGCAAGATACCATATTCCGTAGCGGATGTTGGTCTCCGGGTCGTGCAGCTTATCAGGATTAAAATGCTCTTCCTCCAGCTGCGCCGCAATCCATTCTCCCGTTTCCGGCATTATCTGCATAAGCCCTATAGCTCCGCGGTGAGAATGAACGTCTGATTTGAATTTGCTCTCGTTCATTATTACGCTTGCAACAAGCGCACTGTCAACGCCGTTTGCCGCAGCATAAGCCTCAACCAAATCCTGGTACGGATACGGATACAGGTACTTTTTCTGTACGGAATCACTTTCTTCTATTGCAATGAACACCAATGTCATCAAAACTACTGCGACAACGAAAAAAAGCCCATACTTCTTTCGCGTCTTCGGTTTTACGTCTTTCAATAGCTTTCGAAGCCGCGTCAAAAAAACAACCTCCTGTAATTTGTGTCTTGCTGTCTAATCATACAAAGGACTGTTATTTGCGGTCAGCCTTTGGGTTCCTTCTGCCACGCCGCGTCTATCTGCGCATAAGTGGACTCAATATCTCCGTCATTGTCGATTACGACATCTGCTCTTGCTTTTTTCTCAGACAGCGGCATCTGTGAGGCAATACGGTCCCGTGCCAGCTGTTCCGTGAGATGATTGCGCTCCATAAGCCGCTTCATCTGTGTTTCCGGACTTACATATACGACCCAGACACAGTCTGCCAGAGTCTCCCAGCCTGCCTCATACAAAAGCGGTGTATCAAGCACCACCGTACTGACACCTTTTCTTTTGCACTCTTCCAGCTGCTTCAATATCTCCTCTTTTACCAGGGGATGTGATACAGAGTCCAGCCATTTGCGTTCCTCGGGATTAGCAAAAACAATTTCGCCTATTGCTGCGCGGTTCAGCGTTCCGTCCCCAAGCAGAGCCTTTTCCTTTCCGTACCGCTCGACAAACAAACGCCAAAGCGGCGCGTCAGGCTCCGAAATACGGTATGCAGCAGCATCGGCATCGAGAATTTCTGCTCCGTAAAGGTCATGCAGACGGCATGAAACCGTACTTTTCCCACTTGCGATACCTCCGGTAAGTCCGATGACATGCATAAAATCCTCTCCTCCCGACAACAATCTGCCTGTAAGTTATTTAGCTTCTGCCCAGTTTTTCCCGTAATGAATATCAATTGGGAATGGCACGGTAAAGGACACCACATGCTCCATAGCATTTCTTAGGATATCCTGCACCGTCGAAAGCTCATCTTTCGTAGTTTCTATGACAAGCTCATCGTGCACCTGTATGAGAATACGGCTCTTTAAGCCTGCTTCCTTGAGGGCACGGTATACCGCAATCATTGCGAGTTTTATGATATCTGCCGCGGCACCCTGTATTGGTGTATTCATAGCCATACGCTCCGCCAGAGAGCGCTGCGTGAAGTTTTTGCTGTGTATCTGCGGCAGATCGCGGCGCCGTCCGAACAAAGTTGTTACATAGCCGTTCGTATGTGCATCGCTTACTGTCCTGTCAATGAACTCCTTAACACCGGGACATTTTTCAAAATAGCTCTGTATGTAACCGGCTGCGTCTTTTCTGGAGATGCCCAGATCCCTTGAAAGACCGTAATCACTTATTCCGTAGACTATACCGAAATTTACCGCCTTTGCGCTGCCGCGAAGCTCAGGTGTCACCTGCTCCATAGGCACTCCGAATACCTCGGATGCCGTACGTGCGTGGATATCTTCGCCATGCGTAAAAGCGTGGACGAAATTTTTATCCTGTGAAAGGTGCGCAAGAATCCGAAGCTCTATCTGAGAATAATCCGCCGACAGCAGGTAATCATAGCCCTCTCCCGGTTCATAAAATTCGCGGATAGTACGCCCTTCCTCCCTGCGTACAGGTATGTTCTGAAGATTCGGGTCAGAGCTTGAAAGACGTCCTGTCGCGGTAACAAGCTGATTGAAGCTTGCATGTACACGTTTCGTTTCAGTGTCAATAAGCTCTCCTATGCTGTCGAGATATGTTGATTTCAGCTTCATCCACAGTCTGTACTCCAAAATCTTTTCGATTATCGGATGCACATGCCGGAGACCTTCAAGCACCTCTACATTTGTTGAATAGCCTGTTTTCGTCTTTTTCTGTGCAGGCAGGGCAAGCTCCGAAAAAAGCACCTCTCCGAGCTGCTTCGGAGAATTGATATTAAACGGATGCTTTGCCAGCGTATATATTTCCTGCTCGATATCCGCAAGTTTTTTCCCAACGTCTGCGGCTTTTTCGCTAAGCTGCTCACGGTTCACGTAAACTCCGTTGCGTTCCATTTCCGCCAGCACTTCCACAAGCGGTTTTTCCATGTCGTTATAAAGCTTTTCCATTCCATAGCCGGAAAGCTTTTCCCACAGAACCGGCCATAGCTTCGCAGCGATACATGCCGCCTGCGCTGCCTGTTCCGCTTTATCTTTTCCTGTGTCAACCGGGGGCTCGGACGTAAGCCATACTCCGCGGAGCCGTTCCAGATCCGCTGTGCCCATAGCAGGGTCGATAAGATACGCTGCTATCTGCACGTCCTCTATCCCGGCGTCAACACTTCCACCTGCGTGATAAAAGCTTTTAAGGTCAAGTGTAACCCAGTGCATATCTCTGTCATTCAAAAGAGAAACGAGAAAATCCCATGCTTCGCTTCCTGCCTCGGCATATGCCGATTCTTCTCCCGAAGAAAGTCCAAGCGCAGACAGTCTGCGGTGCGGCGTTTTGCCCTCATATACTCCGCAGAATGCGGGGTTTTTTACGTTTTGGAGCTTTTCCGCAAAGGATTTTGCCGTCTGCAGCGTGCTCAGCTTTTCAGCTTTCGGTGCTTCTTCCTCACCAAATTCCAGCGAAAGTGCTCCCTGTGCCGGATATAGCCTTTCAAAGCCCTGGCGCGCGGAACGCATGTCGTATTTTGCGCAAAAATCCAAAAACTTCTCACGGTCAGGCGTTATAGCATACTCATCAGGAGTAAATTCCACAGGAGCATTGCGCTCTATTGTCGCGAGCTTTTTCGACAATTCTGCCTGCTCCTTGTTTTCTTCCAGCTTTTCCTTGAGCTTTTTGCCGGAAACCTCGTCGATATGCTCATAAACGTCCTCAAGAAAACCAAACTGAAGCAGAAGCTTTGTCGCTGTCTTTTCTCCAACCCCCGGTACTCCCGGTATATTATCCGAGCTGTCTCCCATAAGGCCCTTCAAATCGATAAGCCGTATCGGCTCAAAGCCGTATTTTTCCTCAAACGCGGCTTCATCATAACGCACAATATCAGAGATTCCCTTGCGTGTATAAAGAACATTTACATCCTTTGATACCAGCTGCAGAGCATCGCGGTCACCCGTTACTATGAGTGTTTCATAGCCGCCTGCTTCCTCTGCACGCTTCGACAGGGTGCCTATGATATCATCTGCCTCATAGTTATCAAGCTCAAGAAACGGAATACCCCATGCCTCCAAAAATTCACGCAAAATAGGAACCTGCGACGAAAACTCCTCAGGAGTCTTGTCGCGTGTTCCTTTATAATCAGCAAACATATCCGTACGAAAGGTGTGCCTGCTTTTGTCAAAGGCAACCACCATCCGATCCGGCTTATATTCATTTATCATCTTCTGCAGCATATTGGAAAAACCGACAACTGCATTAGTATATACACCAGTCGACGAAGTCAACAGCGGAAGCGCATAAAACGCCCTGAAGAGCAGGCTGCTTCCGTCAAGTATCATAAAACGCTGACTCATTTTGATTTCCCCCGTACCTCGGATTCATTTGTTTTGGACCCCGGCGCGTTTACAGACTCTGCAGCCTTTGCATCAGTTAATTTAACATCAGCCGATTTAGATGTATCAGCCTTTTTATCCTTGGCTTTGTCATCTGCGGATTTTAATTCCGCAGCCCTGGTCTCTTTTTCTTTGCTGCCCTCTGTCCCGGCGTCAGTCTTTTTGCCTTTGTCCTTTTCAGCCGGTTTTTCTGCAGTTTCTGCTGGCACTCCCGACGCGGAAGAAACTGACTGTGGCCCCTCAGCCATGAGCGGATTCGTATACAGCTTCAGCGTAGATTCCGCATCAAATCCTCCGGTCAGGCCGAATAAGGTTTTTGCATCATCAAATTTCACGAAAAGGCGGTTTCCGAAGAGCACTGCCGGAGCCGTGCCACGATGTGTAGAAACCGTATTTGCGGCCATATCTCTCGTATAGTCCGTCTTTGTAACAGCCGAAAGTGCCTGCACAGGAATATAAAGCTCTCCATCCGCGGGAATAACCGCTCTTCCCGAGAGCCAGTTATTATCGACTTCAATGCGGAAAGCACGCGGCAGGAACGTAGGCGCACCATCCTCGTCCTCTATTTTCTGTGCGATTTCATCATTTTCCAAAAAATAACCGACGCCATATACGTCCAGCGCCTTACGGACCGATGCCACATCAAGGGGCTGGCATCCGTATCCGTCCGGATAGATGTAATATACGATCGTGCCGTCATCAATTCGTTCAATAACGAGACGGTTGTAGAAAATCTCTACTTTTGTTCCGATTTCAACCTGAGGATACAAATGCTCTATATCCTCTTCCTTCAAACGTATGCATCCGTTGGAATAATATCCTCCGATGGAGGCCGGATTATTCGTGCCGTGAATACCATACATATCGTAAAAACCTATCCAACGCAGTCCCAGCGGATTCCCGTCTCCCGGCTCGGCACGTTTTTTGACGTCCTTAGGATCTACCCAGACAGGATTTTCTTCCATCTCATCGACGGTGAATGTTCCCAGCGGTGTCGGTGTTTCGATTTTACCGGCACAGATATGGTACATGAATGCCTTTTTGCCATTTTTATACAATGTTAAAATGCGGCTTGCAACATTGATGGTAATACGCTTCTGTGGCTCCGCTGCCTGTACCATGCCCGCGTTTATTAACCATATAGCCGTCAGGATTCCTATGAACGCCTTTTTCATTCTTTACTCGCCCTTTTCCTCGCAAGTTTTCTTGCCACGCTGTGTTAAAGCATAGATCCCCCAACCTAAAAACACCACAGCTCCGGCAATTGCTCCGTATTTTATAAGCGGCTCAACGAGCACTGCACGCCAGTGCAATTCGCTTTGAACAGCCCATACCCCGAAATAATTAATTAACCAGAAAATTTCAAAGCTCGTGAAAAGATAAAACTTAAGACTGGCTTTTCCCATACGCCACATCGGAATGATATATAAAAAACCGACAAGCCACATAGGCACGGCGTAGAGAGCTCCCCACCAAAATGCTTCTCCTGATTCCATATAATGCCTCCCACATACAATCTAACTTATATATTATAATGCCTTTATTCAAAGTTTGCCATAGGCAAACTATCCTCTGCGGCATTTCAACGAGGCAAGCTTTTTGCCGAGTTATAACGCATTTTACAAAAAGATTTTCGAAGAAATTTACTCGTCGCAGCTCTTTGATTTTTTTCTGCTGCTCCGAAGCGGACGCGGGTGGTAAAGCTGCCAGCCGAAATATATCGCACCGAGCCTCAGCAGCATCACGACTGAAAAACCTACCCATGATGCAGCCACCGTATATCCGAAATGCCATACAGCACACAAAGCCAGACCGCCAGCAAGCGATGCGCTTGCATAAACATCCATGCGGAGTACAACCGGCACACGCTGTGCCATCAAATCCCTGAGTATTCCTCCGCCTATGCCCGTGCTCATACCAAGCGTGATTGGAAGAATATACGGATAATTGTCCGCGCCCAGTCCCATCAGCGCTCCTGTCACAGTAAACGCCGCAAGCCCAACTGTATCCGAAATATTATACATGAACATCAGGTATTTTTTCTCTTTGCGTGATACCTTAAGAGCTGTATAAAGCACGGATACGACAAGAGCCGTACCAATCGGAAGCAACAGCCCCGAAGTTGTTCGGAAAGCCAGCGGCGGAGTTATCCCCATAAGTAGATCCCTCAAAATTCCTCCTCCGACTGCTGTCAAAATAGACAGCACCGCAACTCCGAAAATATCCATGCGCTTTGCCAGTCCCACCATTGAACCTGACACGGCAAAAGCTATAGTCCCGACTGTTTCAAACAAGAACCAGCTTATAGACATATTTCTCCCCCTGTAAAAAAAGGACTCGGCACAATGCCGAGCCCGACCTTATTTTGTTTAATCACTGATGCTCTATAAGCTCTGCGACTTCTTCCTTAGCCGCCTGCGTCACAAGAACAGTCACAAACCCGGTAATGCAATCTATATCTCTGCCATTGATACCAACTGTTTTCATGTGCTCGCAGCATGCAATAATCTTTTCAATCGCATCTGCACTTTTCGTTTTACACTCTTGACGAATAACATTTATGATTTCCGTGTTCATCCCTCATTCGCTCCTTTGTGTCTAAATTGATGCAATCAACATTAATATTAGTATTAACTACATTATACACACTGTGCAAATGAGATACAACACATATATAGATGATATTACACTTATTTTTCAGCCATCTGCATGGGGAGTTCTTTAACTATTACCGGTACCCTGAGTTTCTGACCTTTTCGCACGGCTCCGTCTGCCGGCAGCCCGTTGATCTCGATAATTGCCTCTGTAAGTTTTTTGACCTGTTTCCCGTCAACAGTATACCGTCCGGCAATGTCCCACACGCTTTCGTGCCGGGCTACCGTAATCGTATCAAATTTATCACTTCTGAGATAGGCGTTGTCCAAATGGAACGGAGGGAACATAAACAGATACAGTGCAGCGGCAATCCAAATCCATTTTTTCATCTTCAACATCTCCCATATTTATCGAACAGATTTTTCCCAAACTTTTGTTTGCCATTATATTATCACAGAACATATATTCGTGCAATAGTTTTAGAACATATTTTCTTGGAAATTTTGTTCGATATTTTTGGATGCTGTACTCATGACATAAATGGTATAACTCGGCAGAAGATATCCCCTACCGCTCAGAAGGGCGCAGAGGCAAATAACAGGCGATGAGCATATCGTCAGCCTCGTTGCGACGCGAAGCTAGTGCCCTCGGGTAAAATGCTACAGAGGAAGGTTTGCCTATGGCAAACCTTGATTGAAGGCATTATAATTCAAATAACCCCCCTTCCCTACCGCAATAAAAAGAAAGGAGTGCAGTCATGATAACCGTACACGGCGCCGTTATAATTGAGCAAAACGTTACCTTTGCCATCATCATCGTTAAACCGTTCGTAACGCAGTATACGGCACGGGCTACGACATTCAGGCGGCAGATGATGCATTTCTTCCCAAATATGCCGATTATACTCATGTCTCAGGACACGGACGGCACGCCTCATTATTACGGCAGAAAGGATATAGTCGATTTCCTGAAGACCGTACCTCTTGATAAAATTCCCTGGAAGGAATACCACATCTACTGAAAAAGCCTCCATGCAGCGGCTCAAGCCGTTTGCACAGAGGCTTTTGTTTTTAAATGACACCCTGATTCTTCAATTCACGTTCAATCATGTCTGCATTTTGCTTCCAGTCCGGATTGTATTTTACCGCTTCACGGTTCCAGTTAAGCTGAGCCTGACGGTCACCCGACATGCGGCTGTTATCCGCGTACTCAAGGCAAAGCATCCATTTTGCATCGCGCTTCGCTACTTCATCCATACTGCTTTTATCTACGATTTCCCACGCGCGTCCGATGACTTCTGCCGCGCCCACATAATCGTTAAGCCCGCGGCGCATTACCTTTGCGCAGGATACGAGAGTAGTCCACCCCATATCCGTATTTCCGGCTTTTATGTAGAGCGCTGATGCTTCCTGATAGGATGTCACCGCTTCCGGATACCGCTGCACATTTTCATAGCCGTTTCCCTTTGCTTCGTGCGCGTTCGCCTTGTCTCCGTCACTTTCTGCCAGCTCAAGCATAGCCTTTCCGAAGGAAAGCTCCGCGTCGCCCTGCCCCATAATTTTTGCCGCCATTGCACGGCCGCGCCATGCCTTGTATTTCTGTTCGTTTGACTGAGCTGTTTCCACAGCATTGCGGAAGGCTTCATCAGCTTCGGCATTTTTGCCGCTGAGCAGCAGCTGATTTCCCTGCTTTATGGCTTCTTCTGCCTTCATTTCCTTATCCCGCCGCGCAGCCTGCTCGCTCTTTTTCTTTTCTTTCTCGGTCTTCTTTGCATCTGGCTTTTTCGGCTTCTCTTCCTTTGCCTTTTCCTTCGGGCTGTCTGCCCCTATCATTCCAAGGACTTTATCCTTTATTTCGTCGACAAATCCCTTCTCAACTTTTTCCTCAGGCTTCCCCTCAGCCTTTTCCTCGGATACTGTTTCGGCTGCCGCCGTTTCTGCCGGCGGCGCTTCCTCCCCCTTCACCGCGAAGAACATCTTGTATCCGAAAAATCCCCCGGCTCCGATAACAACCAGCAGTATTATGACACCAATTAATTTCTTCACTGCTCATGACCTCCCCGCATTCACTCAGTCATCGTACCAATGTCCGTGCCCGACTCCGATGCGGATTGCACCGTGTATGGTCGAACCTCCGCTCTCCTGTATTCTCTCCGGCATGCTGGCCGAAATGGTATACGGCGTATCCTTTATAAATGCCGTCACCACAACCGCGTCCTCCCGCAACTTTTTATAGTCCGCACGCTTAATCTCTGCTTTGTAAACTACCGAACTGTGCGCTTCAACTGTTGATGATGTGAGCGCCTGTGTAAACGCCATGCCGTCAGACCATTTCCAAAGCACCTTTCCTTTTTTGTTCAGTATCACAAACTCATAAATCTGCCCGTTGCGGTGCTCCACCGTGTAAGGCGTATCTCCCTCATTCGTTATGCAAAGCTCCATCACCAGTGCTCCGTGCTTTTCTTCAACGGTAAGCTCCTGTGCCACGTTGTCCACCGTAAACGCCGCATAACCGGTAGTTTCTCCGACAGTTCTTGACGAGGAACCTCCGCCCACCGGGAAATAAACTCCTATATCCGTCCCGAAGCCTGCATGAGCCGTACCCATCGTACCTGTAAAAAGCACAGCTCCAACCGCCAGACTCAGAAGCATTTTTTTCATCATTTCGCCAGCCGCCCTTCCCTAGAAATCTATTTCTATTTTAACACACTTTCAAAAATTACTGAACAGGATTCATTTCTCATACAAAAAAGCGAAGCCCCGTAAGAGACTCCGCTTTAATATTTTTATGAAATTTTACAGACGTTCAAGTGCTCTATGCGCAATATCCGTACGATGGTATTCCTTCTCAAAGGAAATTTTCTTTACGCCCTCGTATGCCTTGTCCACAGCCGCCTTGATGTTTTCCGCCTGTCCAACAACACCAAGCACTCTTCCGCCGTTAGTGACGATTTTTCCGTCAGCAAGCTTCGTCCCCGCATGGAATACGATATCTCCATCAGCCTTTGCAGCATCAAGTCCTGTGATTTCCTTGCCCTTTTCATAGCTTCCGGGATATCCGCCCGAAGCCATGACAACACAGACCGCCGCTCCGTCAGACCACTCGATAGGTGTCTTGTCCAGCGTACCGTCTATACATGCAAGCATGACCTCCACGAGGTCGCTTTTCAAAAGCGGAAGAACAACCTGCGTCTCAGGGTCTCCGAAGCGTGCATTAAACTCAACAACCTTCGGCCCCTTGTCTGTGATCATAAGGCCTGCATAGAGACAGCCCTTATAAGGACGTCCTTCTTTGTTCATTGCCTCAACCATAGGCTCAAGGATTTCCTTTTTAACCCGTTCCATTACCTCAGGCGTAATAACAGGAGCAGGTGCGTACGTACCCATGCCGCCGGTGTTCGGGCCCTTATCGCCGTCATAGACCGCCTTATGGTCCTGCGATGGAACCATAGGGATAATAGTTTTGCCGTCGGTAAACGCAAGCACCGACGCTTCCTCACCCTGCATGAATTCCTCAATTACAACACGGCTTCCTGCTTCGCCGAAGGCCTTGTCAGTCATAATGGTATCTATTGCCGCGACAGCCTCATCAGCATCCTTCGTGAGGATAACTCCCTTGCCTGCTGCAAGTCCGTCTGCCTTGATAGCAAAAGGCTGACGCATCTGACGTACATACACACGCGCACGGCCCGCATCTCCGAACACCTCATAACGTGCCGTAGGAATCCCGTAACGCTTCATAACGAGTTTTGCATAAACTTTGGAGCCCTCAAGCTCAGCAGCCTTTCCCGTAGGTCCGAATGCCTTGATTCCTGCCTCCGTCAGCGCATCCACAACGCCGTTCGTCAGTGGAACCTCAGGACCAATTACTACAAGGTCAATTCCTTTGTCTTTAGCGAATTTTACGATGGCATCGTTATCCTCGATATCAATGCCGGCAACGCACTCAGCGATATCTGCCATGCCGGGATTTCCCGGGAGCGCGTAGAGTTTTTCCGTATGCTTGCTCTGACTGAGCTTCCATGCGAGGGCGTGTTCACGTCCGCCGCCGCCGATCACTGCTATTTTCATTATCTGCCTCACTTACTGATCTGCTGCTTCAGATAGTTCTGGATGCAGTCATCATATTCTGCCGTATGAGCGAACGCTTCCTGTGCCAGCTCCATGCGAAGCATGCCGGAGGTACATCCGTCCTTAATAATTGCCTGTGCAACCTCATCATAACGCTTCGGATTCGTAACCACCGTAACAAACTTAAAGTTCTTTGCCGCAGCGCGGATCATCGCAGGACCACCGATATCGATATTCTCGATAGCCTCTGCCAGCGTTACGTCCTTTTTGGCAATCGTTTCCTTGAAAGGATAAAGATTTACAACTACAAGGTCAATCGGAGTAATCTTGTGCTCCTGCAAAGATGCAACATGCTCCGGATTGTCGCGGACTGCCAGGATTCCTCCGTGAATGTATGGATTCAGTGTCTTCACGCGGCCGTCCATGATTTCAGGAAAGCCCGTGACATCACTGACGTACATAACAGGAATGCCTGCTTCCTTGATGGCACGCATCGTTCCGCCCGTAGAAACGATTTCGACGCCTGCTGCATGAAGCTTGCGGGCAAACTCGACAACGCCCGTCTTGTCCGAGACACTCACCAATGCACGTTTAATCTTCATGAAATCCACTCTCCTCACTTTTTTATTTTATTATACGGACCTTTCGGCCCTCTACCTTCAGTCTGCCTTTCAGGTACAGCTCAATAGCACGAGGATAAATCTTATGCTCCTCTACGAGCACGCGCGCCGCAAGCGTATCCTCCGTATCATCGTCCTCAACAGGCACAGCCGCCTGCAGAATTATCGGACCGCTGTCCGTACCCTCATCAACGAAATGAACCGTAACACCCGATACCTTCACTCCGTACGCAAGTACATCTCTGTGCGCGTGGGCGCCCGGAAAGGACGGCAGAAGTGCCGGATGAATGTTTAAGATACGCCCTTTGAACTCACGAACGAAATACGGACTTAAAATTCTCATAAAGCCCGCAAGTACTACGAGAGTAACTCCGTGAGCATGCAGCTCTTCTACGAGCTTTTCTTCAAACTCCTGCTTGTCCGCACATTCTTTGCGATTTATGCAGAGATGCGGAATGCCAGCCTTTTCGGCACGTTCAAGCGCCATAACATCGGGCTTGTCCGTAAGAACTACACCTATAGGCGCAGGAATCTGTCCGCTTTCAACTGCGGCAATAATGGACTGGAGATTCGTACCGCGTCCGGAGCACAGTACTCCGATTATTTCTTTATCAGCCATTGAACACTCCGCCTTTGATAACAACTTCATGTCTGCCTTTTGTCACATGACCGAGTGTATAGACTGTCTCGCCCTTTTCTTCGAGAGATGTACGGATTTTGTCCGCATCCTCCGGAGCCGTGATGATAACCATACCAACGCCCATATTGAACGTGCGGTACATTTCCGGCCAGTCAACGTTGCCCCATTTCTGAAGCAGCTCGAAGATTTTCGGCATTTCCCATGCGCCTGCGTCAATTTCTACACCCATATCCTCAGGCAGAGCACGGGGAATATTTTCATAGAATCCGCCGCCTGTAATATGTGCCATGCCGTGAATATTGAAATCACGGATAAGCGGCAGGCAGACACGCGGATAAAGGCGTGTCGGAGTCAGAAGCTCCTCCCCGATAGTCTTTCCGAGTTCCTCAACATATTCATCGCCCTTGAAGCCTTTCAGCTCAAACACGATTTTGCGTACCAGTGAAAAGCCGTTGGAATGAAGTCCGGAAGAAGGAAGTCCGAGAATGACGTCTCCCTCTTTTACGCGCTCGCTGGTAATGATTTCGGATTTTTCCACAGCACCTACAGCAAAGCCTGCGATATCGTATTCTCCAACAGGATAAAAGCCGTTCATCTCAGCCGTTTCTCCGCCGATAAGAGCGCAGCCTGATTCCTTGCAGGCACCGGCAACGCCTTTTACAACAGAAGCCACCTGCTCAGGGTCAAGCTTTCCTACAGCAAGATAGTCCAGAAAGAAAAGCGGCTCAGCACCCTGTACCAGGATATCATTGACACACATAGCAACAGCATCCTGTCCTACCGTATCATGCTTGTTGAGCATGAAGGCAAGCTTGAGCTTCGTGCCGACTCCGTCCGTTCCCGAAACAAGCACAGGTTCCTTGTATTTTGTGGAAAGCGCAAAAAGACCTCCAAAGCCGCCAAGGTCGCCCAGAACCTCAGGACGGTATGTTGCCTTTACGCTGTCCTTTATGAGCTGCACGGAATAATTTCCCGCATCAATATCCACACCGGCATCGCGGTATGTGAGTTTCTTGTTCTCCATGAGTTACCTCCAGATTTCAGGATAATACGGATTGCGCCTCATCCCTTATACCGGAATGAGGCGCAAAATATCAGCACTTGCGCTGCTCAAAGACGTACTTGCCGGAGCCTTCGGGCTGCTTGCCCTGTTCGACAGGATAATCGCTGTTAAAGCATGCGTAACACATATGGTTCGGATTAACCGCAGACAGGGATTCCTTCAGTCCTTCTATGGAAAGGAAGTGCAGGGAATCAGCCTGAATGTACTGGCGGATTTCTTCAACGGATTTTGTCGCAGCAATCAGCTCTTTGCGCACTGACGTATCAATGCCGTAATAGCATGGGAAACCAATCGGAGGCGAGCTGACACACATGTGTACTTCCTTGGCGCCTGCCTTGCGAAGCATTTTTACGATTTTACCGCTTGTAGTGCCGCGGACAATAGAATCATCAATCATGATAACGGACTTGCCCTCTACCGCAGAACGGATTGCATTCAGCTTAAGCTGTACAGCGGTATCGCGTTTCTTCTGTGTCGGCTGAATGAAGGTACGTCCGATATAACGGTTCTTCATAAGGCCTTCAACAAAAGGAATGCCCGCTTCATACGCATAGCCTGTAGCTGCCGTGGTACCGGAATCCGGTACGGAAATGACAATATCCCCTTTGAACTTGCTCTCGCGTGCCAGAATACGACCCATCATGAAGCGTGCCTCATGCACACTCTGGCCATCGATAACGGAATCCGGACGTGCGAAATAAATGTACTCGAAAATACAGCCTGCAAGCTGCTGTTTCGGTGCAAAATGAATAGACTTAACCCCGGAGTCGTCGATAATGACCATCTCGCCCGGTGCAATATCGCGCACAAACTCCGCGCCGATAACATCAAGACCGCAGCTTTCCGAGGAAAGCACCCAGCCGTTCTCCAGCTTGCCGAGGCACAGCGGGCGGAAGCCCTGCGGGTCGCGCGCTCCGATGAGCTTGTTCTCCGTCATAAGCGTAATGCAGTATGCACCTTTTACCTGATTAAGGCTGTCCGCGAGACGTTCTTCGATAGTCTCCTTACGCGAACGCGCTATGAGGTTCAGGATAACCTCGGTATCAATAGAGGTCTGAAAAATCGTACCGTCCTGCTCAAGCTTCTGACGGATTTCCATTGCATTCGTCAGATTTCCGTTATGGGCAAGACTGATTTTACCGCCCGAATAATTTACAATAAGAGGCTGCGTGTTCTGAAGAAGGCTCGAACCCGTCGTAGAGTAGCGCACATGTCCGATAGCGATATACTGGTTTTCCATGTGCGGAACCTGATGGCGGAATACCTCGTTTACGAGGCCCATACCCCGTGAAACGTCCATCCACGCTCCGTCTGTTACAGCTATACCGGCACTTTCCTGTCCGCGGTGCTGCAGAGCATAAAGCCCGAGATATGTAAGCGCCGAGACATCCTCATCATGCGCAAACACACCATAAACACCGCATTCCTCGTGCCATTTGTTACCCAAAAGTTCCGACATCTTATCTTTCTTCTCCCGTCAGACGGCGAAGCATCTCTTTGTATGCGCCCTCAACATTTCCAAGATCGCGGCGGAAGCGGTCTTTATCAAGCTTCTCATGGGTATCGCTGTCCCAGAAGCGGCAGTTATCCGGGGAAATCTCATCTCCGAGAATGACCTCTCCGTTATAACGTCCGAATTCAAGCTTGAAATCAATAAGGTCAACCTTTTTCTCCTTGAGGAAATCCTTCAGGATAGCATTGATTTTAAGGCCTTTTTCCTCAATCTCAGCGACCTCGTCCGGTGTTGCAAGACCAACAGCCTGAATGTGGTAGTGGTTAAGCATCGGGTCACCGAGCTCGTCGCTCTTATAATAAAGCTCAACAATAGGCTTGGAAAGGACTGTACCTTCTTTAAGACCAAGACGCTCTGCAAGGGAGCCTGCCGCAACGTTGCGCATGACAACCTCCAGCGGAATCATATCGAGCTTTTTGACCAGCATTTCACGGTCGCTCGGCATGCTGACATAATGCGTCTTGATTCCCTGTTTTTCAAGCAGTTCAAAGAAAAACGCCGTCATTTTGTTGTTCATAATGCCCTTCTCGGCAATGGTACCCTTCTTTGCGCCGTTGCCTGCCGTAGCATCGTCCTTATAATAGACAAGCAGTTCATCTGCTTTATCTGTAGCGTAGATAATCTTTGCCTTGCCTTCGTACAGTGCTTCTTTCTTTTCCATTCTGCTAAATTCCTCCTGTAATAATGTTCAGCTGAATTGACATCTATGTTAAATCTGTGCCTGCACCCGAGCCGCCTTTTCATCGACTTCCTTTGCAAGTTTCTCACGGTATTCCTTCATCTTCTCTGACAAAGACTCATCGGAAACAGCAAGAATTTCCACAGCGAACAGAGCCGCGTTCTTCGCTCCGTTGATGGCCATTGTTGCAACCGGGATACCCGACGGCATCTGCACGGTAGCCAAAAGCGAATCAAGTCCGTTCAGCGCGGACGCGTTGATTGGAACACCAATGACCGGGAGTGTAGTATAGCTTGCAACAACACCTGCCAGATGTGCTGCACCGCCTGCAGCCGCGATAAAGAGGCGTACGTCCCTTTCACGTGCCGTTGTTACAAGTTCGCGAACCTTCGCCGGTGTCCGATGCGCAGATGCTACAGTCACCTCAGCGCCTACCCCGAACTGTTTCAGAACCTCAACTGCCGGCTTCATAATCGGCCAATCGGAATCGCTGCCGATCACAATCGCCACTTTGCTCATTTTTCTGTTCATCTCCTGTTGAAAGTATGTACATCACAAATAAACAAACGTAACCCAAGCGGGTATCCTGCCCGCTTTCGGGACTATTATAACATAGCCCCATGTCATAAGAAAGCGAAAACGAAAATGACCGGCTTCGAATCCGAAGTCGGCCGTTATGTATACAAGATGATTTTCCAATAAATGTGAACACACTTTTATTCTTGTCAAAGAACATTTGCAAGACAATGAACAGGCAGTCAGCCTGCGAGTACAGATGCCGCACAGACAGCCTTTCCCGCAAGTCCTTTGATGAAGCATTCCGTCAGGCGTACCTCGCAGTAATCATGCTCTGTTTCCGTGAGCTGCAGACGTGTATCGCGCTCCATGGTATTGATAAGCGCCGCTGCCTGCATAGCCTGGCCCTGACGTCCGAAGCAAAGTGCCGCGCAGTAGCGCGCCGCATCATCAGCTTCAACCTCAACACCTTTAGCATTAAATACACGGACAGCTTTTGGATTTCTTGCATCAATTGCAACCAGAAGGTCTGCCCCTATACCATCGCAGGAATTCATAAGACGCATGCAGCCTGCTGCCTCAGGCATTTCTCCGGCCATCTCGTCCCAAACAATATAACGGACTCCGGAAATAATGTATTTATCTAACTGCCGCATGGTCTATCGCCTCCGTAAAATTCTGTAACTAAAGTATAACAGGCACAAAAAGCACATAAAATGCAATTTTGTGCTATTTATATATCAAAAAGTGCTATAATCATAAAAAAGGAGGCTGTTTATGGATACAAATAAGGAAACATACGAAAAACGTGGCTATCTGAAGGAAGGATTTCGTGTCTTCCGTCTCAGTGATGCTGCGCTTTCGCCTATTCCCTTTCATTATCATGACTTCCATAAAATACTCGTATTTCTCTCGGGCAACGTTGACTATACCATTGAAGGACGAACGTGGACTCTTTCACCGAGAGACCTTGTATTCGTGCGCGCGGGTGAAATACACCGGCCCGAACCCGAGGCAGGCGTTCCTTACGAAAGAATCGTCATCTACGTTTCCCCCGCTTTTTTCGAACAGTATAAACGCGGAGCCGAAGACCTTTCTCTCTGCTTTGAAGGTCCTGTATCAGATGCCGTGGTACACCTTGCCCCGGGCAAAACCCACGACCTTCTTTTCCATCTGGAAAAGCTGGAGCAGACAACTCACGCTGACGGCTTTGCAAATCCTCTGTACGTGGAAATGCTTTTTGTAGAATTTCTCATACTGTTGAACAGAGCAATGCTTAAAAGCGAGCTTGACCCGCTTACTCCTGTTCTCCACGACGAAAAGATACAGGAGGTGCTACGTACAATCAACACCCACCTCACAGAGCAGCTCTCCATAGATGATCTTGCCGCAAAGGTGTTTTTAAGCCGCAGTCATTTAATGCACACATTTAAGGAAGCCACCGGCTGCAGCCTAAGGCAGTACATTACAAGCAAACGGCTTTTGAAAGCCCGTATAATGCTCCTCAACTCACCCGACGAAACTCTCGAATCCATTGCATGGGCGTCGGGCTTTAAGGGCTATCTTCCCTTCTTCCGTGCTTTTAAGTCTGAATTTAACCAGACTCCGCAGGAATGGAAGGAAGAAAATCTTCCTAAATGAAAATATCGGAAAGACAAGTCCTATCAGTCGGACTTCATCTTTCCGATATTTTTATGGTTTAATTTTTATGGTTTATTTTTCACCGTTAAGCTTCTTGTCTCTTGTGAACTTTGTTCCGTTCAGCGATGCCTCAAGCGTAATGCCCTTTGTAGTCATCTGGTAAACCCATATTCCGTCAGCCAGCTTCACGGCACCCTCGATTCCGCCTCCGCTCTCGCCATCTGTTGCTCCTGCCGATGCCGAACCGCCGCCGCATGTCCAATCACCTGAGGTAAAATGATTCCACACATCCTGATCCTCAAATATGAACACCAGCGAATATTCTTTCACACCAAGGCCAAGTCCTGCGGAAAGCTCCTTCATATTCATGAAGCATTCCTCGTCTGTTTCGTTATTGATAGCGATACCGCGCCCATGAGCGCTTCCAAGGATACCGATTTTTATTCCCGTATTGAAAAATACCGCATACGCGGAACTGTTTTCAACCTCATAACGTGCATTAGGCTGCTGCTCGTAAAGCTCCGCAAGTACCTCTTTTGCCTTCTCGCGTGTTTCTGTACGTTTTTCCTCCACGCTTTTTGCCATGACCGTTCCCGCGCAAAGCACCATCATCACACATACCAGGCATAATATTTTCCAAGCCTTTCTCACCGTTTATTCCTCCTTTATCCAATAACGAATTTTAATTTGTTATTTTACAACGCTTTTATGAAAAAAATCAAAATTTTTCGTCACTTTTCTGATATCGTTTTCTTTATCTCGCAATACATGCCGCAGCACAAATAAAAACATGCAGTTCAATTTTTGTCCCAAGACGCGAAAATACCGTACGCCTCATCAAAGGAATACGGTATTTTATCTTCTTTATCAGAGTTTGAGGTAATCTACCTCATCCTGCATTTCCTTAGGCAGCGGTTCGCCCGGCTTCGTTCTCTGGAACTTTTTGACAATCAGGCCGAGGCTGTGCAGCTTCGTGCTGTGCGTCACGTCCCATCGTTCAATAAGCGGCTGGAACTGCGGGTTTATAGCCAATGCCTTGCGGAATTTTTCCGACATTGTGCAGTATCTGAACAAAATCTCTCTAGTTATCTTATTCAGGCGCGGCAGTCCATACGCTTCGTTAAGAATATACTTTTCGTAGTCAGAAACGAACACTACCTTGTAATCGTTGCGTGCCTTCTGCAGCGCAATCTTAATGCGTTCCTTCATATCAGCGGAGAGATATCCGTTCTTCTTATAGAACTGCAGATAGTTCATGTACTCCGAGGTAAGGGACGGCTCCGAAATATCCATGTAGCGTACGCCCTGGATACGGCGGCACATCTCCCAACGGAACTGAGCACACATTCTGACGATAGTTTCGTCCAAATCCTCCGAGTGGAATATGGAGAGAACCAAATGTCCCGGTGTAGTTCTGCGCGGACCTTCGTTTTCCTGCCACATGACTCCGCGGGCGCCGAAGTTCGGCATCAGAATGAGATACGGCTTAACCTCCGTATTGTATACGAAGTGCTGAATCTTGAGGTCAGGATACTGAACCAGTGCCGGACGATAGAAGCAGCCAAAGTCAACGTCAGTTACCTTCTTAAATGACTCCTCCGCACGGGCTACACTTACAAGGCATTTATCCAGCGGACGTATGACATCCTGCGCGGAGAATACAGGCACGAAGGACGCCATCTGACCATTCGTAATCCTGTTTGCGCTTTTGAACATGTTATTAATTTCAAAGCTGACCATTGCCTTGCAGTCATTGGCAAGCTCATCTGCCTTCTGCTGTGTAATATTGGCAGTACGGACTTCTTCTCTGAGGTGCTCTGTCCAGTCGTTGTCAAACTCATTTTTGGACGGAACTGCTTCCCCTTTATAGATTTTAGTGAGCCAGTCATACATAGGAAGAATACGGCCCTCCGCATGATCCTCCCAGCTTACCGCCATCTTATAGAGCAGCTCTGTATTCGCTTTTCCTGCGAGATTTTCATCAACAAAACCGAACAGGAAGAACATGCGGACCTCGGCAGGAATATGGTTTGTTTCCATGCTCTTGAAGAATGCCGCTTCGTAGATTTTGTAATACCCGTCCGCAATGCTCATGCGAAGGTGGCGCATCTCATCAGATTTAGCGCGGCGGTCTTCCGTATCAAGGAACTGCTTGATATCCTTGCGGAATGTATCAGCAACATCTGTAGGTACTCCCGAAAATGCCACGATAACATCAAGCGCGTTTTCAATAGCAGGAACCTCTCCCGAGGAACCACGAGTCTCCGTATCAACTCTTGATTTGACATCATAGAAAGCATTAACGAAATCAGCAGTACCGCTCTTCATCCATGCCAGGAAATCCGCAGCACTTTCAAGGTCCTTACGAATACGGCGTCCCGACGCACAAGCGCGCATTACCGTCTCAACGCAGAAGCTGACATTCAGCGGATAAAAGCTCTGTTCAAGCGAACTCCGCTGATCACAGTAGGTACGGCATACCTCAGCCTCCCAACCTGAAAGAATTTCAGGAGCATCAGGAACAGGGAGCTGCTCTACAAACGAAAACTGCTCAGGCGTGCGGTCAAGCTTTACGCACATGAATTTATAATCATTATAGTTGTATTTGATTTCCTTGCAGAAATCAGATGCTGCCTGCGAAGTCGCATCAAGGGCATCAAGTATTCCGCTTGCAAACTCCATTCCTGCGGCAGCCATAACAGGCGCTATAGCAGGCGTTCCCGAAACAGCTTCTGCAATATCATCTTCGGAAAGATAATCCATTACCAGAAGTGTCGACTCCTCAAGCGCAACATAATCAAACGAATATATATCTCCCGGAAGGTAAACAGCCCCTGCTATTCCACCGCCGCTAAGACGTACATCTACAGAATCGCCGTCAGTCATGACAAGCGCGCCTGAAAGCACAATTTCGAGATTTTTTACCTCGTCCCCCTTTTTGTGCAGCACGTGTCCTTTCTCAATCTTTATCTTCTCCATGAAACGAAATCCCCCTTTTCAGGCACCAAACGATAAAGTACCCTAAATTCTTTATATTCGCCGTGTAAGAAAAGAATCCTTCTTTACTTACTGCATAAATAAATATCACTTCTTTTTTCCTATATGTAAGCTCTTTTCTCCAAATACATAAACCATTCCTGAGACTTTTACTTCATCTTTAGCATTCAACTGTTTCAAAATTATTCCGAAGTCAAACAAGGCAGCCTGCTGGCTGCCCTGTTTTGATTTTTCGCTTGTCTGATACACCACTTAATGCACTGCAGTTTTACTGTCCTTTGCACCCGCCATCCCCAGATAAATATCACACGCGGCAGCCAGCCTGTGAGCCTCTGCCTTGTCGGGCTCCATGCGGTGTCCTTTTTCCACATCTGCTGTATCTTCAGGAAGCTCTTCATATTCCTTAGTTTGAAGAAACTTCATGTACTCGTCCTGCAGGGCGCGGATAATAAGCATCTGTGTCGGCGGCATATCC
>NZ_CDXDFU010000017.1:0-2739 GCF_978017985.1 Schwartzia sp. (in: firmicutes)
CGGAGACCTTTACGTTTATATCTATGTGCGTGAGCACAAGCTCTTCCAGAGAAGCGGCTCTGATGTTCTCTGCGAGGTACCTATCTCATTCGTTCAGGCGGCTCTCGGAGATACAATCGAAGTGCCGACTTTGGACGGAAAGGTAGAGATGAAGATTCCCGAAGGAATCCAGTCGGGCACAGTGCTCCGTCTCAAGGGACGCGGTATTCCTTTCCTTCGCGGAAGCGGACGCGGCAACCAGCATGTCCGCGTGAAGGTTCTTACTCCGAAAAAACTCTCCAAGGAGCAGAAGGAGCTTCTGCAGAAATTCGGAGAGATTTCCGGCGAAAGCGTAAATCCGGAGCAGAAAAGCTTTATGGATACGCTTAAGAAAATGTTCAAAAAATAAAACGGAGAGCTGTGAAGAAATGATTTCTCATTTTTTCATGGCTCTTTTTGCTATTTATGATTCTTTTTGATATAGTATTAGATATTTATACGTTTGTAAGGAAGGAGCATAATAGATGGAATGGGTTGAAGTCAGCGTAGAAACAAAGACCGAGGCAGCTGACCTCGTTACGGCGGCATTCACGGATATCGGAGCCGGCGGAGTCGAAATCGACGACCCCGCACTCATTAACGCATATATTGATGAAGGACGCTGGGACTACCGCGACATGGAGCGAAAACCCGAAACGGGCATGGTTACAGTACGCTCCTATCTTGCCAATGATGAGGAGCTGGACGGCAAGGTTAAAGCTCTTAAAGCATCTCTTGAGGATATGAAAGCGCGCGGGGCGGACCTGGGAACTGCGGAGGTTGCGACAAATATCCGAAATGATGAAGACTGGGTGGATAACTGGAAAAAATATTTCCACATGGACAAGGTCGGCGAGCATATTGTTATTCAGCCCTCATGGGAAGAATATGAAGCAAAGCCTGATGACATTGTTCTTCGCCTCGACCCGGGCGCGGCATTCGGAACAGGAACACACCCGACAACATCAATGTGTCTCCGTGCTCTTGAGCAGATGGTAAAGCCAGGCATGACCGTTTTTGATGTGGGCACGGGCTCAGGTGTGCTGGCGATTGCAGCGGCAAAGCTCGGAGCAGGACATGTCGTTGCGGCGGACTATGATGCTACGGCGGTAAAATCCGCTAAATTCAACAGCGCGGAAAACGGTACTGAGTCAGTAATAGAGATAAAACAGAGCGACCTTCTCAAGGAATTTGACGGAAAGGCGCAACTCATTACGGCAAACCTTATTGCCGACCTGGTTATCCGTCTTTTTGACGAGCTTGATGACCACCTGGAAAAGGGAGGACGCCTTCTTGCCAGTGGTATTATTCTGAGCCGTGAGGAAGATGTCGTTATGGCGGCAAAGATGCACGGACTCTTTGTCATACAGCGCCATGAGGAAAAGGAATGGCTCGCTCTCGAAATCTGCCGCGAGGAGGACCGCTGATGCGCCGTCTGTTTCTGCAGGGAGCGCTTTCCCATGAAGTCACCGTGACGGGAAACGACGCCCATCATTTGGGCTATGCTCTTCGTTCAAAAGAGGGCGACCGTGTAATTGCAGCGGACAAAGACGGAAAGACTGCGATAATGGAAATCACGGGATTTACGTCAGATACTGTTACCATGAAGCTCATTGAGGAAATCGAAGCGGACACGGAATCCCCGATTGCTCTGACACTGGCTATGTGCCTGCCAAAGGCAGATAAAATGGAGTTCATAGTTCAGAAGGCGGTAGAGCTTGGCGTATCGGTTATTCAGCCCATAAAAAGTGCTAACTGTGTCGTGAAATACGATGAGAAAAAAAGTGAGGCGCGCCGTGAAAAATGGCAGCGTATAGCAAACGAAGCCGCGAAGCAGTGCGGAAGGACGCTCATTCCTGTGGTCGAGCCTATCCGGGATATAAAAGAATGGCTCTCGGAATGTACTGAATCGGACGGACTGTTCCTCTGCTATGAAAATGAGGAAAAGCTTTCGCTCGGGGCATGGCTGGAAGAAAAAAATCAGAAGCAGTATACTGCGCTGGTAGGCCCTGAGGGCGGATTCTCGCCTGATGAGGTGGCTGCCGCGAAGACCGCGGGAGCCGCTGTGGTGACATTAGGTCCCCGCATACTGCGTGCAGAAACCGCGGCGCTTGCCGTACTTTCCTGCGTGCAGTACGAAAAGGGCGATTTAGGGAATTATGCAATACAGAAAGGTGAAAGACAAGATTGACAACGGCTGCATTTATGACCTTGGGCTGCAAGGTCAACCAGTTTGAAACAGAAACAATGGAAGGACTCTTCCGCAAGGCGGGCTATGAAATAGTTCCCTTCACGGAGCATGCGGACGTCTATATTATAAATACCTGCTCCGTAACCATGCTGGGGGAAAAAAAGTCACGCCAGCTCATACGCCGCGCCCAGCGTGAAAACGAGAACGCGCTTATTGCGGTTACGGGCTGCTACGCGCAGCTTGCACCGGATATCATAGCTGAGCTGCCGGGAGTACGTCTCGTAGTAGGTACGAAAGACCGCGCCCGAATCGTGGAACTTGTGGAGGAAGCGGCGAAAGCCGACGGTGTTGTGCGCGAGGTGGGCGACATAATGCACGCGGATACCTTTGAGGATATTCCGCTTTTTTCCGCTCCCGAAAGAACCCGTGCTTTTCTCAAAATACAGGAGGGCTGTCAGAATTTCTGTTCCTACTGTATTATTCCATATACCCGAGGGCCTCTGCGCTCGCGCCCAATAGAGAGTATCCGC